>JAKSUE010000230.1 GCA_024409165.1 archaeon | reverse complement strand
GAATGTTATAATTGAATAACACTTGCTTCTACTTCATCATTTTCATTTTCATCATATAAAATTCCAGCTAATTTGAGTAACTTTTCTTGACCTTTTACTTCATCTTTGAATAAAGGAACTTGAGCTACAACTTGGTCTTGGAATTTTTGATTAATTAATGCTAATCTTCTTTGTTGTAATTTATATCTTGAATGACAGAAATCACAATCAGAGATATCAGGCATTACTTGATTTACAATAATACCATCAACAGCCATATCATATTTACCTAAAGCTTCAATAGCCCTTTCAGATTCATAGATAGACATTTCTTCAGGAATAACAACCATTTTAAATGTTGTTCTTTCAGGATCAGATAAAACAGCTCTTGCTTCATTGATTTTTCTTTTAGTTTCTTCAAGTTCAGCACTTGATGTACCATCATCATTTAAGAATGGAATAAGATTTTTAAGAGCTGCAAGTTTAGATTTAATTTTCATTAATTTACCAACCCAAGAGTCCATAACATCTGGGAATGAAAGTAATCTAAGAGTGTGTCCTGTTGGTGCTGTATCAAATACAACTACATCATAAATATTATCAGTCATAACTCCCATAAATACTTCAAATGCAGCAGTTTCATCAGCTCCAGGAGACATAGAAGCTAAATCCATACCTTCACCTAACATATCAAGACCCATTAATTTCTCAGCAGTAGCAGATGATTTTTCTTGTTCTAAAGCTCTTTGTTTTTCTGCCATAGCTACATCAGGGTCGATTTCAAGAGCATCTAAATTTTCAGCAATCCTAACTGGGTATGGTCCAATAGTAGTTTCTAAAGAATCAGATAATGAATGAGCAGGGTCAGTAGAAACGATTAATGTTTTTTTACCTTGTTTTGCTAACCATAAAGCAGTAGCTGAGGATATAGAAGTTTTACCTACACCTCCTTTCCCACCTACAAAAATAAATGTTGTTAAATTATCTTTATTAAATTTTATAAGATCTTTAAATGCCATAAGATTCCTCCATTTATTAATTAATAGATTTATTAAAGATTTGAATTAAAAATTAGTAAAAAATATTTCATTTATTAAATTCATTTACTAAATAATAAATAAATTTAGATTAGCATAATATATAAATATTATTAAATAATAATTAAAAGTAATATTAAAAAACAAAACATTTAATATAATTAAAAATTAAATATATAGTAATATATGCATAAAAAATTGATGGGGAAATTTATATGAAAGTAACTTTTTTAAATCCATTAAAAACTAATTCAAAATACAAATTTTTAGGAGTTGTAGCACCTTCTCTTGGAATAGGATACATGGCAGCAGTATTAGAAGAAAATAATTATGATGTCGATGTACTTGATGCTTCAGCTCTTGATATGGGATACAAAGATATTGAAGTAGAAATGAAAAAAAGAGGTTCTGATATAGTAGCTATTACAGCTCTTACTCCTACAATTGGAGTAGCTCTTGACTCTGCTGATGCAGTTAGAAATGCACTTCCAGATGCAACTATTGTACTTGGAGGATACCACCCTACATTTAATTACGCAGAAGTACTTGAAGAAGAGAATGTAGATATTGTAGTTCGTGGAGAAGGAGAGTACACAATGTTAGAACTTGTCCAAACCTTAGAAAATGGTGGAGACTTATCTAAAGTACAAGGACTTGCATATAAAGATGAAAATAATGAATTAGTTGTTACCCCAGACCGTCCTGTAATTGAAAACTTAGATGAGTTACCTTTCCCTGCATATCACTTATTACCAATGAACAAATATAAGTTACTTAATATTTCTACAAATATTGCTACTATGATTACAACCAGAGGTTGTCCAATGCAATGTTCATTCTGTTCCTCAGCAGCATTACACGGTGAAAAATTAAGAAGAAGAAGTGTAAATAATGTTGTTGATGAAATTGAACATCTATTAAATACCTTTGAACATATTGACACAATTGCATTCATGGATGATACATTTACATTAAATAAAAGATATGTAAAAGAATTCTGTGCAGAACTCAAAAGAAGAGAACTCGACTTCTGGTGGGGTTGTACCTCAAGAGTAGACAGTATTGATGAAGATTTACTTGAAACCATGAAAGATGCAGGTTGTATCACTCTCTACTTTGGTGTAGAATCAGCAGATCAACAAATGCTTGATAAAATGAATAAAAACATCACTGTAGAAAAAACCATCAATGCATTTAATCTCTCAAGAAAAATTGGAATAAGAACAATCGCATCTTGTGTACTTGGTATGCCTGATGATACAAAAGCAAACATGAAAAAGACAATTAAATTTGTTAAAAGCTTAAAACCAAACTATGCTGTTTACAGTTTAGCTACCCCGTATCCAGGAACTAGATTCTATAAAGAATCCTTTGAGAAAAACCTTGTAAAAATCAAAGACTGGTCTAAATTCACTCTTATTGAACCAATCATGGATACTGTAGATTGTTCTAAAAAAGAATTAAGAAAAATCCAAGCAAAAGCATTCATTGGTTTCTACCTAAGACCAGGTTATCTCATTAAACAAGCAAGACAAGATGGTATGATCCTTGTAAAAACCATTTTAGGTGTTGTAAAACAAGCTTTAAGTAAAAAAAGCGGAGAAAACACTGACTATAATAAAACCAATGAAAACTTAACTACAGGAAAATAGATTAATAATAAGTAAATTATACTAAATTATTATTAATTAAATTCCTACTTTTTTTATTTTATTTTAAATATATTCATATATCTTTAACTTTTTTT
>JAKSUE010000023.1 GCA_024409165.1 archaeon | reverse complement strand
ATTAAAAATAGTAAAAATAGCTAAAATAGTAAAAATATTAAAATTCTAAAAATAGCTGATGAGAGAATTAAAAATAGTAAAAATAGCTAAAATAGTAAAAATATTAAAATTCTAAAAATAGTAAAAATAAAGCAATGAATTAATAAAATAACAAAATAAAGTGGAAGAATAGAATTCAGAGTATACTGAATTCTATATATTAAATTTATTGTTCAAATCTACGTCTGTCAATGAGTTCTTGACGTTTACCTGCGTTCCAACCACCGTTAGCAGATTTAGCGTGACCTACTTGTTGTACGTAACCAGTAATTCTGTCATACCATTCTACATCAGCAGATTCACCACAGGAAGGACATTTATTACTTAATCCTTTCATTAAGGTTTTACATTTAAGACAGAAACTAAATGCAGAGGAGTAAGCCCAGAAACCAATGTCAGATTTTTTAGCTATTTTATTAGTTAAACTCATTAAAGCTTCAGGATCTGAATAGGATTCTCCCATGAATGCATGGAAGATGTGTCCACCAGGGGTTATTCTGTGGTATTTACCTTCAATTTTAACTTTATCTGCAAAGGAGATGTTAGAGTTTACAGGTACATGTGAGGAGTTAGTGTAGTAGTTAGCTCCGTTATCACCTTGTAAGATAGCTTTATCTCCGAATTGTTCTTTGTCTAATGTTGCAAATCTGTATGCAGTGGATTCAGCAGGGGTTTGTAATACAGACCATCTTAATCCAGTTTCTTCAGTTAATCTTTGAGCTCTGTCATAGATATATTGGATACATTTTAAACCGAATTTATTTGCATCAGGGTTTTCAATTCCTTCACCAAAGAGAGCAAGTAACATTTCATTAAGACCACAGAAACCAAAGGATAAAGTAGAGTTTCTGATTCTGTAGTAAGTATCATCTTCAACTTTTTGGTTAAGGAATGGTAAGATATCAAAGTCATTCATACAGTTTAAACCTTGTTGTCTTCTAATCATTAAGGTTTCAACTGCTAAATCCATATAATTATCTAAGTATTCGAATACATCACTTTCATCTTTAGATTGGTATCCGATTCTTGGTAAGTTTAAAGTAACATAAGCAAGGTTACCAGTTCTTAAACAATCTTGATCCCAGTCACCAGTCCAGGTGTCTTGGAGACAAGTTCTACAACCCATATAGTTAGCCATTTTACCTCTGTAATCAGGTAACATGTTTACAAAGTAAGAGGAACCATATTTAGCAGAAAGTTCGTGAACTAAAAGCATATCATCATCATAGCCCCCTTTAAGGGTTTCTTCACGTAAGGTGTAAATAGTATTTGGGAAGAGATGAGGTTTACCTTCTGAGTCACCTTCAAGTAATACTTCAGTAAATGCTCTTTGAATCATTCTGGTTTCATCTTCAAAGTCAGCGTAAGTTCCTACAACTTGACCTTTAGGACCATATGCAGTTAAATCTTCTAAGAATTTTGGAACACCGAATTCTAATTGCATTGAAGTGAATGGAACTTGAGAACCTCTTGCTGCATAAGCCATGTTTAAGTTATAAACAAGCATTTGGATACATTGTTTTACTTCTTCATAAGTTCTTCCTCTTGCAAATGGAGCAACAAATACGTTCCATAAGGACATAGCTTGTCCACCAGACATGTTTTGTTGTGCTGCAAGCATAATTTCACCAGTATGGTTCATTAAGGTTTCCATATGAGAAGGAGGTGCAGCTACAGAAGTGTGATCTCCTGTACCGTCTACTTTAAGACCATATTTAATAAAAGTTCTTATATCGTGTTGGAGACAGTTTAAAGGTCTTCCAGCAAAGAACTCTAAATCGTGAATATGAATAGCACCAGACATGTGTGCATCAGCTAAATGAGATGGTAACATGTGTAAAAGAGCATATTGTTTTAATGCTTCATCAGCAACATATTTATGGATAGATTCAGGGTTATGCATCATATTTGCATTGTCCCTACTACCATTTTCAATTAAATTAGTAATATTATAAACAGGAATTCCTAAACGAGTGTATCTTCTTCTTAAGTCTTCTAATCCATATTCCACAAGTTTAGTGTTTACGATTTCCCTAATCATAGGAGCAGTAAGATACTCAACATTTAATTTTTTAAGTTCTTTCCATACTTCAGTAGCAATTTCAAAAGCAGTTTCTTGAGAAGCACCAGTTTCATCAACTAAGGTACTTGCAATTTTAGCCATATCGAATGGTTCAATTTTATCTCTTGAAGAACGTACTTTTAAGGTAGTTTTTGCTAAGTATTTGTTAGCTGCTTCTTGATCTACTTCTTCTAAAGCTTCGTAAACAATTTTTTTAATTTCTTTAGTAGTTATTCCATCATATAATGATTCAACTACTTTAGAAACAATTTTTTCAGATTCGAAAAATGGTGCTTCAACCATAACTAAAGATTTTAGTAATTTTTCATAACTAAAACTCTCATTAACACCATTATTCTTTTTAACAGTAATTTTAGTTTTTGGTACATCTTCCACTTTAACACGTCCATTAATAATAATGATTATAAAAAGTTATTAATTTTAATTCATTAATTTAACAAAATTATGAATATTAAACATTCATTAACTTATTAATTTAACAGTAAACTCACACTATATACTATTATGTTTATAGAAGTATATAGAATTGTTCGTAACATATAAAATAATATATGTACTAAGAAGTATATAAATGTTCGTACTATAACAAACAATATATCTATCCCTAAATTATATTTTTACAAAATATACAAAAATGCCAAAATGCAAACTAAAACTCAAAAAAAGACCAATTTAATGTTGAAATATAATTAAAATAATAATTAGATATTATTAAAATAATTATTAAATAATGATTAATACTAAATAAATTTCATTAAAATAATAAAAAATTTCAAATTAAATTTTGCTTAAAACCTATATTATAATATGTAATGATTAACATATAAAGTTAATTAAAGTATTAAAAATTAATGAAAAAATTAATACTAAATTATGAAAAATTTTATTAAAAATTATTGTAAAAATTAGTAAAAAAAGAAAAGTTTAAAAAAATAATAAAAGATAAAATCTATACAAAAACATTGATTTTATCCGAAGAAAATATCTAATGAACTTTGTTTAGATTTATCACTTTCAAATAATGAGTTAATACCGAATTCTTGGATTTCAAGTCTTTGTTCAAGATAGTGTGAAACAGGGTATCTGTGAACTAAGTCTTGTGAAATTTCAAGGTATTTAGTAACTGATCCTTTTGAAACACTTAATATGAGGTTTCCACCACATGAACATTTACCTGTAAGAGGCATACGTCTGTATTTTTTATTACATTTAGGGCATCTGACTTTTTGTTTAGAGAATGCTCTTGAGTTACCCATGATATCTGGTAAGAAGTGGGATGATAGGACACCTTCAACTACTCCTCTTTGATCAACTGCTCTGATTTGTTCTGCAAGGGCAATTTGGGCTTCTACTTTTTCTCTCATGGAACCTAAACGTTTGTAGAGACATACTTTAGGTCCTGCATGAATACTTGAGGTGTGATGTGAGAACATGAGGTCGTGATATTGTCTATCTGTACCTAAGTGTTTTTCTACATTATCTACTAAATCAAGTAATTCTGCTGGTTTTAAAGGTTCTTGAGTACGTTCAAAGAATTCAAGTGGGAATCTTTCAAAGATATCTAAGTTATGTGATTCATCGTCGATTTCCTCAGGGTCTATACGAGTAGATAAAACAAGAGGTGCATCCATACTTCCTCCACGAGTACTTGGTAAGTAAGATTTTGAGAAGTTAATTAATGCATCGAGTAAGAGAAGAACAGAGTCTTCGTCACTATCACAATTACGTCTTTTTGCAGAGTGGAAATAAGGGTGTGCATAACATCCTCTAGCAGAAGTAAATCCTACAATACGGCCTAAAACTCCAGCTGAGGTATGGGGAGCAAGTCCTGCAATAAGATGGCCAATTAAATCAGTTTTAGTCTCAACATTATAGAATCTTTCCATTCCATAGAATTTTTCAAGTAAATCATCAATAAAGTTAGCTACTCCAACTAAATAATCACCACAATTATCAGAAATTACAATGTCTTGAACTCTTATTTCAATAATTTGATCATCTCTTGTAATAGGTTCACCATAACAGTCTTTTTCATAACCCATTTCAAGTAATTTTTCAACACTTACACCAATTTCTTTAGGAATGAAGTGTGTAAGAGGTAAATCTGTAGAATCATGACGGATAGTTCCTTCCTTAAAGGTGAATACTCCATTTTTAGCTCTTAAAATACCTTTTTCTAAAGGTTCTGGAAGTTTATCCTCTGAAATTAAACCAACAACACCTTTAATTTCATCGACTTTTCTAACACCAACATTATCTGAAGCTTTTTTAAGCATACTTCTAACATTGATTGATTTCATTCCTGCTTTAGCAATGACAGTAGGAGCACCACAATGAGGACAAATAGCTCTAAAGGACATTAAATGACACTGAGTACATTCTCTTTTTGCAATTTCTGCCTTTAATTTATTTTTCCTTGCAGCTTCAGCAACTAATCTTCTACTTCCACCATCTGTACCAACAGGGAAAAGTACATGAGGAGCAGGTCTCATTAATCTTTCTTTAGATTTTTCAGGACGACCTACACGAGTTCCAATATAACATGGAGCTTTATCTTTAAGTTCAAAATCGAGATATTTATTTACAACATCAATAGTTTTATCTCTAATTTTTTTATTTAAATCCTCGCTATAATCACTATTAACAGTTTTAAGTAAAGCATAAGCATCATTTTTATCAATGATAACTTTACCATCTCTAAATTTATGAGGAACACCTAAAACTTCAAGAATTCTTTTTTGAGGAGCAATATCAAGTATAAAATCTTCATTCTCATCAAAAAAGTCTCTTTTAGTATCTAACCATGATTTAAAACTGATTAAATCAGTAATAGAAATATCATTAAAATAATAAGTATAACTTGGATGTAAAGGTACATTATAATTATAAGTATAATCAAAAGCTTCCTGAACAGTTAATTTCTTAGTTTCAAGTTCAACTAAATCTAAATTAGGATTATATTTACCATTTTCACCTTCAACTAACTCGCTAATGTATTTTTCAGAATTACGGATACATTCAATCCACCATTCTTCACACCAACAAGAACCTAACATAGGTTGGTTGTTTCTTAAAAACTCACCAAATGCAACAAGCATATCACCTAAAAATAGAATTTCAGCTACTTTTGGTTTAACTTCACGAGCTTGTGCAATTGAATTAACTGCTACAACATCACCATTTTTAAGTTTAACAATAGGTCCTTCAATAGAATCTACAGGAACTACACAGTTACCTTTACCTGGTCTTTCAATTTTTAATTGAGTTCCAACAGCTAAAAACTCTAAAAGTTCCATAGTAGCTGGATGAACTCCCATTGTAGCAAGTCCTGTATTTCTTGAACGGCCATATCTTAATCTAAATCCTCCTTTTTCAGAAGGATAACCTAAAACAGGTCTTCCACCAATAATATCTTGAATATATTTAGAATGTTCTAAAAGCTCTTCTTTAGTTGGGATTAATTCTTCAGGATTAATTTCTTTCTCTTCAACAACATCCTCTTCTTTCTCTTCTTCTTTCTTATCAGAACTTACACCTTTAGCATATTCTGCTAAAAAGCCCCAACTATCTAATTTAAGTTTTTTAGAAATTTTTAAAATCTTTTTAGATTTCTGGATTACCCCTTCAACCATAGCTAAAAGAGCACCACCACGAATATTATTAGTTTCAACACGAGGTAAATCTCTGTGAGATACTTCAATTTGATCAGTAGGTTCACCACTAACTTCAACAGGAATCATACGAGCTGCAAGTCTAACCTCATCTGCTGTAGGAGAATATTGTAAATTAGTAACTTCAGACTCATAAAGCTCTACTTCTTCTACATATCTTTCAATCTCATCATCAGTAGGTTTATAACGGTCAAGACCAGTAGCTTCCCTAATTTTATCACCTAAAAGTACAGATAATGCCGCAGCAGTACCTCCTGCACTACGAATAGGTCCTGCAAAGTAAACAGCAATATATTTACTTCCATCAGAGTTTTGCTTAATCTTAACACCAGAAATACCTTCCAAAGGTGCAGCTACTACTCCTTCTGTTAAAATAGCTAAAGCAGTTCTTAAACCTTGATCTGCAAATTTCTGTTTCTCTTCTTCTAATTTCTCACCTGTTGCAGTACACTCTTGACATGCAATCTCAGCAGCAATCTCAAAAGCAACTTCCTCACGAGATAAAGTTTCTTCTAACTCTTTAATACGTTTAGCAACACCTTTAGGACCAACAAGCCCCTCTACACGCTCTGCTAAATCCTTAGCTAATGGAATCTCAGTCTCTAACTCAACATCTAAACCTTTAGATCTTGCCTCATTAGCAATTTCATACAATTTATGAGTCTCTTTCTCTAATCTCTCAAAGTAATCCATAATCTCACACAGGTAAAAAAAATAATTCAACAACAATACTAACCCAAAAAATAAAATAAAACAAGACAATACTCAAAAAAGCAATAAAAAGTATATAATTCGTTTTAAAAATAGTAAGGGTTAATAATATACTTTATTTAATTACATTAATAACACAATTAGTATAATTAATAATTAACACAGTAATTAAAAACTAAATTAAATTTAACCACATCATATATTTCCGGATTATATATGATATTAATTAAATAAAATTTAGTCAATAGCTAATTAACTGTTTCTATACAGAGTATCTTAAAATAAGACAGAATATAGCAAGTATAATAGTTATAGCAATAACGTGTTTAGGAGATATTTTAGGTCCCATACTTTCGTCATCGAAATATCTTACTAAACCTGCACCACTCATAGGCATACTCATTTTATCATTTTTCTTTGCCATAATATCACAACAATTTAGTTAATAATTAAATTATATATTTCTTAATATAAATATCTATTTGATTTATTATAAAATAATAATAAAATAATAAAAAAATTAAGATAAAAATTAGAACTTAATCATGCTAAAAAAGAAAAAAATAACTAAAAATAGGATAAAAACAAGAAAATAATAGAAAAACTAATTAAAATTATCTAAACAATTTCAATATCAAAGAAAGTTCCTTCGTCATTGACTTCTATTTTATAATTGTTTAGATTATATTTTTTAAGGATGTATTTGAGTATTACGAATTCGTTTTCGATTTCTTCTTCTGTGTAGAAGATTAGGTCTGTCCATGCATGGAGTTTGATTTTGTTTTCTTCTTTTGAAATATTGAATCTGATGGTTTCAATGACTTGTGGGGAAGTGTATTTTAAGATTTCAGATAGGATTTCATTAACAATGAAGGAAGTGATGAAGATATATTTATAATCTACAAATTCACGGGAAATGGTCCAATCTAAATCTACGTGATTAATATCATAAAATGTGTGGACTGCTTTAATATATTTATCAAAGTAGGTTTTTAAATTGATTTTGAATTTAGCAGAATTAGATAACATTTTATAAGCTAATTGGATAGCACGGAGTCTGTTTTGGGTTTTTTCTAAGACTTCTAATGAATCATTACTGTATTTATATTCTTTTTCTGTGATATTAAGGAGTGATTGACCAACAACATTTGCATTATTATAGGTTGTTTTTAAAGGTATTGATTTTGTATTTTTAGATGCTTCATATTTATTTTTATAATCTACAATTTGGGAGATATCTTGAATAAAACCTTTTATTTTAGTTATTTCTCCTTTTGGAGAGTAAATTAAATTAGCAAATAAATATAAATGTTTTAATTCATCTTCACTATTTCTTATACTGAATTCAGTGATAACATCTCTTTTAGAAACAATAGCTTTAATCCAGGTTTTTTCAAATTTAGCTTTATCTTCAGGAATTATATATTTAAACAAGTCATCTTGAAGGGATATACATTTTGGAAACATTCCAAGAACAGAACCTACTTCAGAAGACCAACGAATATTTTTATTTGAATCATCTTGTACAAATGATGCAATATTTGCAAATGATCTAAGGACTTGTAGGTCATTTTGGTTTTTAAAATTGATTTCTTTTGCTAAATCAGAGGAATTTCTATCCATTATACGTATTTGAATAGATGGAGTAGATTTATAAATGTAACTTGAACAGAAAACTTTGAAATTTCTATTTACTCCATTAATATTTTCATTAATATGGAAGGATTTAGAAATAGAATAACCTTTTTTAATATCATTTATAGATTTTCTAAATTCACTATCATATCTAAAAGAATCTACAAACTCACTAAAAGACAATTCAGAAAATTCTTCTTTAGATTTAGAAAATAATTTCTCAGCTACTTTATTTACAAAAACAATAGAATCATTTTCTACAACAATAATCCCCTCATCTAATGAATTTAAAGATCTTTGTTTATTTGTAAACATCTCATATGAAATATTTTTACTTGATGTAAATAAAATAGAATTCTCTTCCCTATAAAGTGTAATGATATAATAATGGAATAAAGTATTATCATCAAAAATAAAGTAATCAAATTTCTTTGATTCACCAATTTCTAAATTAGATAAAATATCATCAAAACCAACAAGTTTAAAAGAAGTATAAACCTCAAAAATACTTTTTCCAGTAGCAATTTCAAAATTTAAATCAAAAATATTCCTAACAGGAAGATTAGAAAAATTAATAGTAAAATCTTTAGCATCTAAACTTAAAATCAAATGATCAGATTCAATCATAGAACACTCAAAATGTTGATGAGCTTCCTCAACAGGAATATCTCTAAAATAAGGAGATTTTTCAATAAACTCTTCAAAAGACATCTCAATACGAGTCTCTTCATTAGTATTCCTATCTTTCAATACAATAGATATCATAAAAAAACCTCCATTTAACTGATTAAACTCACTAATTGATTAATTAATAATTAAAATAGTTTTACTCCATTAAAACGAATTAAAAATTATTAAAATATGAAAAAATGATTATCATAGTAAGTTATATGTATTATCAAATTTAAATAATCATACAATTCAATAATAAAAATAACTTAATTTAAATTTGAAATTTCATTAAAAATATGTTTGAATAAAATGAAATTAGTTATAACAAATAAAATCAAAACGATTATGACAATAATCCCATTAGACAATATGAAATATTCAATCCTAGTAAATGCCAATATAAATGAAATTAAATTATTAAGTGTATGAGCCAAAATAGGAACTAAAATATTCTTTGTTTTAAGATAAAGAACAGACATACAAATTCCAAATACAAAAGCACTTAAAATACCTCCAAAACTATGGCATAAACCAAATAATAAAGATGAAATTAAAATTGCAAAAGGAATACTAAAATTATAATCTGTATTTAATTTCCTTAAAATAATTCCCCTAAATAATAATTCTTCAACAATTGGAGACAATATAACAACTGCTAAAAAATACATTAAGACATAAATAGGATAATTTAAGTCTAAATAAGCAAAAAGCTGAGCATCCAATCTAAATAATCCTGTAGACATATATCTTAATATAAAAAATATAAAAATTGTGAATAAAAAATTAGCTAATATAATAAATAGAATCTTTTTAAAATTATTTAAGTTAAACAATCCATTATAATCTTTCTTTATCAAATCAGATGGATAATTCAAAGATATTATAAAAAATAAAAGCATAGGAATGTATAAACATATTTTAAATAATAATGAATCAAAACTAAAATTAAAAATCATTGAAAATCCAGTGACAATTAAATAAATAACTACAAGAAATAAAATACATTTCACAAATGAAATTTCATTTAACAATTCATATAAACTATTTTCATTATCCATATTCTCACCATCAGATTATACTTAGAATATTAAATTATGCCCTATTAGAATATTTCCGATTATAATATTTATCTAAATTTATAATTCATCTTATATAATTTTTAATAAATTGCAAAAAGTATATAAACATTAAACATTAATCTAAAATTATGTTTAAATTTACTAAAAGAGAAGTGATTGACCTTATAATTTCATTTTTAGTAATTTCTTTAGGATTTTGTATTCTTTATTCTGGAAGAAGTTTTGATTTAAATGTAATTATGACATTACTTCCAATAATTATGTTAGGAGTAGGATGTGGTTTCATATTCAACGAACTTGGACATAAATTATCTGCTATGCATTATGGTTATTGGGCAGAATATAAAATGTGGGTTCATGGTCTTATTATTGCTCTTATAAGCTCATTCTTTGGATTTATATTTGCAGCTCCTGGTGCAGTTTATATTTATGGACCAAATATGAGTGATAGAGAAAATGGAATCATATCTTTAGCTGGACCTATTATAAACATTGTAATTACAATAATATTCTTAATAATTTTAAGTTTAATTGGAAATTCACTTTACACCGACACTTATATGATTATTGCATTAATTTGTATTATTGGTGCTAAAATTAACAGTTTCCTTGCATTATTCAATTTATTACCAATTCCAACATTAGATGGATCTAAAGTATTAAAATGGAGCATTCCAATTTGGCTTATAACAATAATTATTGCAGGAATTTTAGTTTATTATACAATGTTTGGTATGGTAATGTAAATACTTTAAAATTTTATTATTTTTTATTTTTTCTTTAACTATTTTTTATTATTTTTTATTTTAATCTTTTCTTTAAATTATTTATTTTTTATTTTATTATCATTTTGGACTTTTTAATAGTTCACTAGTAAACT
>JAKSUE010000229.1 GCA_024409165.1 archaeon | reverse complement strand
AAAATTTGATTTTAACAATTTTGTTAATAATGGATATTATTATCATTATTTATATGGTTCTTGTTAAAGCAACTATACCTTTAATTTTATTCGATACTTTTGTTTCATTAGTATTGTTAATAGATATTGGTTTTGAAATTAAACATGGTGTTGATAAAAAGAAATCTTTAAAAGATAATATTATACCAATTATTGCAAGTATTCCTTATGATTTAATTTTATTAGGTAGTGGTTTAAGTTTATTGAAATTTTTAAGATTATTCAGAATAATAAAAATTTTAAAGATTGCAAGTATAATAAACCCTATAATTCGTAAAATTGAACAAATTAATAATAAAATACATATTGATAAACTTGTTATATTTATAGTAGGTATTCTTCTTATTGGTGCTTTGATTATATCTTTAGTTGAAGATATTAGTTTTTTACAAAGTATTTATTTTGTAATAATTACTTTTACCTCTGTAGGTTATGGGGATATAACAATGCAGACTCAAATTGGAAAAATAATTGCAATAATTATTTCTTTAACAAGTATTGTGGGAATTGGTGCATTGTCTGCATTAGTTATTACTTATTTTAACATAGAAAAAGATTCAACTATTTTAAATTTAGAAAAAGAAGTTGTTGAATTAAAAAACAAAATGAAATAATTATGGAATTATTAAAAAATAAAGAAGAAAATAAGTAGCAAATTATATTCAATAATGCAGGATTTACTATTATTTTTATTTTCTTTTTGTATTTTTTTTAAATTATTTTTCATATTTTATTCTTTTTTTAATAAATTTTAATAAATTATTTAAATCTATAAATTAAATATCCTATATTATAATATTACTTATACTTATTAAATTATTGTTGATTATTATGATTAGTGAAAAACAAATTGAAGATACTATTTGTCAAATTTATAGGGATGCAGCTATTGTTCTTGGGGATGATGTTAAGTCTGCACTTAAAAATGCTCTTGATAATGAGGATGAGGAATTAGCTAAGTTGAATATTAGTAATATTTTAAAAAATATTGAACTTGCTGAGGAGAAATCTCTTCCAATGTGTCAAGATACAGGACTTCCTATTGTTTTTGTAAAACTTGGTAATGTTCAAGTTGAAAATCTCTACGAAGCTATTGCAAAAGGTGTTGAAAAGGCAACTGCTACTGTTCCACTTAGACCAAATGCAGTAGACCCTATTACAAGGGTAAATAGTGGAATAAATGTAGGTAGCAGAGTTCCTATTATTGATATTGAATTAATTGATGAAGATTATGTTGAATTTACTATTATGCCAAAAGGTTTTGGTTCTGAGAATAACAACAAATTAGGTATGCTTTTACCTGCTGATGGTGTAGAAGGAATTAAAGATTTTGTTGTAGATTCTGTACTTAGTGCAGGAGGTAAACCATGTCCTCCTATGGTTGTAGGTGTAGGTATTGGTGGAACCTCTGATATGGCTTTAAAATTAGGTAAAAAAGCTTTACTTGGAACTGTTGGTGAAAGGAATCCTGATGAAACTCTCGCTGAAATGGAAACTGAAATCCTTGAGAGAATTAATGCTAATGGAAAAGGACCAATGGGACTTGGTGGTAAAACAACTGCACTTGATGTAAAAATCTTAAAAATGCATACTCATACTGCAGGACTTCCTGTAGGTGTTGTAATTCAATGTTGGGCTGATAGACATGCTACAGCTCGTTTATATGATGATTAAATAGTTTATATAATATAGATATATAATATTGATATGTGATATTGATATATGATATGAATATAAAGAAATAGAGTGATAAAATGACAATACTTATTATAACTGGACATTTAGCTTATCCTTTAGTTAAAGAGATGGCAGATAAATCTTCAAAAGAAACAATTGTACATATTGCAGATACTCAAGTAGCTGCTTTTTTAACTCCTAATCAAATAATCAAAGAAATTAAAGAGAATTTTGAAGATAAATTAAATGAAATTGATATAATTCTTGCTCCAGGTTTAATAAGGAAAGATACAAGTTTAATAGCTGAAGAATTTAATATTCCTTGTTATAAATCTTCAACAGATGCTGCAGATTTAGCTATGGTTCTTGATTTAATTGATGAATTGGAATTGTCTGAAAGTAAACCTGCAGATAAGTTAATTGAAGAAGAGAAGAAAAAACAAGCTTTAAAATTCATTGAAGATTTTGAAAATGATTTAGAACTTAGAAAAAAACTTCTTGAGAAAGAAGAAAATATTATGGTTGGTAAACTTCCTGTTGGTGAAGATTTTCCTATGAGAGTTTTATCTGAAATAGCTAGTGCTCCAATTCTTTCAAAAGAAGATTTAATTAAAAAAGCAGAGTTCTTTGTAGCATCCGGTTCTGATATGATTGATATTGGTATGATTGCAGGTGAAGACCGTTCTGATGAGATTCCAGAACTTATTGATACTCTCCGTCCAATTGTGGGAGACAGACCTCTTAGTATTGATACATTAAATCCTAATGAGATTAAAGCTGCTGTCGAACATGGAATTGATATGGTTTTAAGTTTAGATAATGGTAATTTTGCTGAAGTTTTACCTCTTCTTAAGGAGAAAAATGTTCCTGCAGTATTGCTCCCTACAAACTTCTCAAAAGGTTTTGTTCCAAGCACACCTGAAGAACGTGTTGAATCTATGAAAAAACTTGTTAAATCTTGTGAAGGAATTGATGCAGTTTGTGATTTAATTTTAGATCCTGTAAATAGTAGCAGTATTGTAGAGTCAATTAGAGCATTTGATGATTTTCATAAAATTGATAAAAAAC
>JAKSUE010000228.1 GCA_024409165.1 archaeon | reverse complement strand
AATAAAAGTAAATATCAATTTTAAAAAAAGTAGATGTAAAAAATAAAAAAATAAAATTATAACTATAAAGAATATTAAACTAACACATAATTATAAAAATTTCTCAAAATTATTAAAATTATCCTGAACATAATCAAAGAAATAAGCCACATCTCTTCCAAATACAAAAATATGACTAAAAGTAATAGATAAACTCATTTCATAATTTTCATTTACTTTCCCCCAAGTCAATAAAGGTTGAATTTGATTCCCTGTTGCAACTGCATTAACAACTGCTTCAAAATCAATCCATGGAACACACGAAAAATTAGCTATATTTTCCCCATCATGCTCCTGTAAATCCCTAGTAAAACCTTCATTTTTACCTTCTAAAATATCAGATTGAACATTTCTAACATAATCATGCCATTCTAAAATATTATCAAACTTTTGAGGAATTGTAGAAATAAATATTATTTTGGTTTCATAAAAACATTAATTAACGAATTAAATTAAACTTATTCAAAGGAAGTTCCTTTAAAAAAATCAGGACCCTCCATACGTTTACACCATTCTAACCATTTAGCAAAAGCTTCAGGATTTTCAGCCTTCCACTTCTGAAGACGTTCCTCCTTAAGTTCAGCAGATCTCCCTCTTATTAATGATCTCATTGAGAAGGGTTTATATCCTCCATATCCATGGTTTACATCAAAACCATCAGCAATTATTTTATCCATAAAAATTTTACCTCCTTAATTATATTATTTATTAATTTATAATATAAAAAACCATAGCATATTAATCTTCATGTTCTTCTAAGTGTTTGTCCACTATTTTATCAATATGATATGCTGCACGATTGTAATTTGCATTTTGATGTGCGAAATATAAGTTTTCTTTCACAACGTTTCGTAAAAATATGGATTAACGAATTAAATTAAACTGTATAAAAAATAGTTAAAAATAGGTAAAAAAGGAAATAGTAAAAAAAGTAAAAAAAGAAAAAGGGTAGTTAATAATTAAATAATAATCCCACCATCACTATCATCATCCTCTCGTTTCATAGGAGTATCTAAAGATATATAACCAGGATTTACTAAAATAGTTTCAGCAATCAACTTATTTTTCTTATCAAACAAACTAATTTTATAATGAGGATTACATGAATAAGATAATTTATTAACAGTATCCTTAGAGAATTCAGAAGTTAACTTATCCAATTCCCCATAAGCTATAGTTATTGTCATACCATTATCCAAAACAAAATTATATAAACCATCAACACACTTTTTCAAAATATCATTAGATGAAATATATTCATTTATCGAATTCTGATAATCTCTAAAAGTATTAAATTTAGATTGAAGATCCTTATCATTATAAACTTTCCTTTCAATATGATCAGTTAAGAAATAGTATTTATTCAATTGTATTAAAGATCCTTTAACCTTTTCTTTTTTATCAAATAACTGAATCCTCATATATTGATGATTAAATTTTGGAAACTCAAGAATAGGAACAGGGTCTACAATGCTAGGTACATATTCTCCTTTATCCTTTTCCCCATAATCTATAGTTATTGTCATACCATTATCAAATTTATAACATTCCGTATTGTATTCAATAATTTCAATCATACTAATCATCTCCATTAATAAAGATAAGGGTCTTCTTTATCAATACGTTTACACTCTTCTATAAATGGAGCTTTAGGCACTTCTTCCCATTTAAACAAATCCCAATGTCCAGTAGCCTCACAATACTCTAAATCAACTCTTGCAAAAGCTTCCTCTCTAGTTTCCCCTGGTTTCATAAAATAATTTCCTCTTCCAAACAACTGAAAATTATTCTTATGCTTTTCATTAATAAGATAATAAATAATCTCTAACTCAGGGTCCTGTGAAAATCGGATATAATCTATACTAAAAGGACATAATAATGCATTAGTATTATTAATAATATCATCAGCATGTTCTTTCAAATAATCCTCATTAAGGCCTTTAACTAATTTAATCATTTCTTGTTTTGCCATAAATTTCACCCCACAACTCTTAATTTTATATGAATTAAATCTTCACCTAATAATCCCTTCATAGTTTTATCTCCAAACGCTCTAATTTCTACTTTATGCTTCCTTAAAAGAGCTTCCATTTCATGAGTCAGAGGTACTTTTTCTCCACCAACATATTTAGTTCCTTTTTTAATCGGTGCAATAAATGCTCCATTAACTCCTTCAGGAACTTCAAACTCAAGAATATACTTCATAGGTTTACTATTACTTTCACTAAAGAATAAAGCAGCCTCTTTAGAAACAGATACTGCAGCTAAATCCCTGAAATCAACAACATCCCCAACATTAGTAGAATCTAAGAAATGGTCTTCTTGAACTCTCCAAAAAGTCATAGGCTTTTTAGTTTGATTATTCAAAATATTATCTAAAACCTTAGTATCATAAGCTATATCCTCTGCTAATTCCGTTTCGTAAAAATATGGATTAACGAATTAAATTAAACAGAGTTAAAAAGATAAAAAAGAAATTTATAAAATGAACATTATTATTCTTGAATAATAATTTTAAATTCAGGAAATTCCTCAAAAAAATTATTTAATTCTTGAATAGGAGATTTTGGATTTAATCTAATATCCAATAACATTTGTTCTCCTCTTTTTATTGCTTGAGGAGACCTATTATCACGCCATATTTTTATTTCATCTGAAGAAGGCCTATATGGACTAGGTACTACCCCACGTAATGTTCTAAAAATACTTGGAAGCAAATGACCAGTTTCAATGGATTTTCTAAACAGATTCTTATATTGTTT
>JAKSUE010000227.1 GCA_024409165.1 archaeon | reverse complement strand
ATTTTTTAAAATATTTCTTAAAATATTTTTTAGTTAATGATTTATAAATTACTTTTAATTTATAATATATAATTTAAATTTTGATAATAAGAATTATTTTCTTATTTTAGTAAACATTCTTTGTGCTTTAAACGCTTCGAAAGAGTGTTTTCCTCCTAAATAGAATTGAGAGAAGAACTCTACGTAGTTTAAACGTAATGCATTTACACCTGCACCTAATACTTGGAAAAGGAAGTTTGCAATGTGTCCGAAAATCATTACGATGACAAAGAGAATAATACCTACAAATGGAATCATGTCATTACACATGTTTGCAACGATGTTTACAGTCATAGCAATACCACCAGTAGCTAAACAAAGAGCTAAAAGACGAGCGTATGATAAAACATCACCCATGAATCCAAATACATCCATAAGACCATAAGCACCATTAGCCCATATTAAGATACCAAGAGCAGCTACAACAAAGACTCCTCCAATAATCATACCGATCATTCCGATAGCTGGATTTAAGAATCCAAGAGCTAAGAGAACAATACCAATCTCAAATATGAACCAAACAATTTGGGAACCCCATGCTTCTTTTTTCTCTCCGTATCTATAGTTATTAATTGCACCAAGTACGAAACCTATGTTAGTATAGATTAAACCTACAACAATAGCAATAACTAAGATAGTTGCTGGGTTCGCAAATGCATTAAGTGATGGAATAACTGTAGGAAGTGCATCTCCCATACCTAAGATTCTAGTATAGAAGTCACCAAGTAAACCGTTAGTAACTAAACCTAAAATAATAGCCCAAAGACCACTTGCAATAATAATGAGTCCTCCACTTTTCAAGGTTTCATTCATTTTACCCATTCCTTTATAAAGGACAATACCGAGTAAAACAACTACAGCACCATAAAATGCATCAGTTAAACAGAAACCAAAGAAGAATGGGAATGTAAGTGCTACAAATATAGTAGGGTCAATCTCATTATATTTTAAAGGAGCGTACATACCAATAAGTAATTCATAAGGTTTTGCATAAGCACCATTTTGTTGTAAAACAGGTACGTCATCAGCATCATCTGGAACTTCTTCAATATCAATAATACAATGACTATCTGTAGAAGTTTCAATAATAGATTCTGCTTTTTCAGTATCTTTTACTGGAACCCAAGCTTCAAATACGACAGCTTTTTTGGTTTCAGCAAAGGATGCGAATACCTCATTTTTTTCTTTTTCGTTTTCTAATTGTTCTTTTAAAGCAAGAACTTCATCATCCCATTTTTCAGCTACAACTTTTAAATCAGCTTTAGCTTGGGATTTTTCACTTTCGATAGTTAATAATCTAGATTCTGCAGAAGCAATAATTTCACTAGGTTTTCCTTCCACATCACCTATTTCAAATTTTTCAAATTCAATTTTTCTAAGTAAGGTAAAGACATCATCTTTAAATTCATCAGCTACCACAACGACCATAATAAAGAATTCTTTTCCATCGGGTACTGTTTCAACAAAGATTTGGTCTGTAATCTTACTACTTTCAGCTTTGAATTTCTCAGCAGATTCAGCAGTAGTTCTACCAACAAAGGTAGATGTAAATTTAGAATCAGCTAAAAGTCCTAAATCCATGTCCAAAGAACTAAGATTTTCTGCTAAACTTTTATTAGATTCCATTACAGATTTTTCACTTTCCAGTGCGGCTAACTTTTCTTCAATCCCCTGAGTTTCACCTTCTACTTGAGCTAAAATACCTTCAGCATAAGTAATAAATGCTTCGGTACCAACATCTTCTATCTCTTTTGGAACTGGAAGATCTGGATTAATAAGAGAGGATAATTTCTCTTTTAAACTTTGACCTTCAGACAATGCATCTCCTAATAAATCAGAAAGAGCAGTTGTTTTCATTAAGAGTGAGGATATTTTACCTGTATAAGGTGTAACTTTTGAAGGTTTTAAAACTTCCGCTAGCTCAGGATCTTGCTGAATACGCTCAGAAATATCGCTTATTTGAACAATACCTGCATCATGCAATGCAGCGACTGCCTGACCAGCATATGTGTCCAAAGTTATAACATTCAATTTACGCATTCTCGCAGTTTTAAACATTATCTCACACTATAAAATTTTTTTCACGATTATAGAAGCAGCATCATCTACATTCTTCATAGCGCTAGATTTGATGGAATTAACATCAGATTCAGCTTTAGAAGAGATAGAATTAGCTTCTTTCTTTGCATTCTCCTCTGCTTCTTTAACAACAGAGGTAGCTTCTTCAAGAGCTTCATTCTTAGCTGTTTCAACAATTTCATTTGCTTTAACATTAGCATCATCAATCATTGCTTTTGCATCGATTTTTGATTGCTCTACTAAGGAATCAGCATCTTTTTCAGCACTTTTTATTTGGGTAATAGATTCTGATATCCCTGCCATAATTATCACCATATAAATATAAGTCTCACTATGGTAATTTAATTTATATTTTTGTTAATATATATATTTTATTATAATATGCTCAAAACCATAAAAAAACAATAATTTTGATTAAAAAACTTAAAAAAAAATTAATGAAAAATAAACAATAACATAGGAAAAAACTGAACAAACACACAAAAAACAACACAAAAAATAATACTATAACACTTACCATTTGAACAATAGAAAGAGTTATGAATAATGTTAAATAAAATTAATAAAAATATAAACAAATTAACAAAATATTAAAATAAATTCTAAACAAAAGCAATATTAAAAAATTGTTAGAATACGATAAAACTAATGAAAATTTAATAAAAACTTAAAAAAAATTAGATAATT
>JAKSUE010000226.1 GCA_024409165.1 archaeon | reverse complement strand
AAATTTTAAGTGATTATTTAATTTTTTTTATTGGAGTATGTTATTTTTAATTTAAAATTCATTTATTAAGAAACCACTTTTAAAGTTATTATTGTTGAAGGCAGATTCATAATCTTTTAGGTTGTAGAGAGTGATTTCTGGGAAGATTATGTCTTCTCTTGATAGTGCTTCTATGGCTGGTTTGAATGGGCCACATCTGCTTCCTATGATTGTGATTTCTTCTACAACTACTTGAGTCATTGGGAGGGTGGTATCTCCTGCATAGGTGCTTTTAAGGACTATGGTGCCTTTTTTTCTTACAATATTTATTGCTTGGGTTATGCCTGATGGGGATCCTGTTGCTTCTATTACGATTTCAAAGCTGTCATTTGTGGATTGTTTTGTGGTGGTGACTGTTGGTATTTTATTGAATAGGTTTAGTTTATTATCGTGTTTACCTATTACAGTTACTTCTTTGTTTATTGAGTGGAATGCTTGTGCAATACAGTATGCAAGTCTGCCGTCTCCTAAGATAGCTATGTTGGTGTTTTCTTTGATTTCTATTTGGCTTAGTATTTCAAATGCAGCTGCAAAGGGTTCTGTATAGATTGCTTTATAGGGGGAGAGATTATTTGGTAATACATGTAATAGATTGGTGTTTAGGGTGATATATTCACTGAAACAACCGTTTTTATTTTGGATTCCAAGGACTTTTCTGTTTATACAGTGGGTGGGTCGGTTTGTTTTACAGTATAGGCAGTTACCACAGTTTTCATTTATTTCTCCAACTACATATTTTCCAATTAGTTCTGGATTTGGTGACTCTTCGACAATTCCAACGAATTCATGTCCCATTATACCTTTAAAGTCTTTATAGCCTTTTATTATTTCTTTATCTGTGTTACAGATTGCTCCTATTAGGACTTTTATGAGACTTTGATTTTGATTTGGAATGGGTTTTTCAAGGTTTTCTTTATATGTTGGTTTTTTATCAAAGAGTATTCCTTTCATTTTATCACGTATTTATTATTATTAAGTAAGATTTATTAAATATTTTTAAGTAAGTTTATTCTTTGAAATATTTATCAAATTTATTAAATAAGAGTGGATATAATCCTAATCCTACAATTAAACTAATTGCATATCTTAATGCTCTAAATAATAATGCAGTAATGTCTGTTCCTGCTGGGAATATGAGTTTGAAGAATGTAAGTAAGATTGCAAATATTAATAATCCACCTATTAGACGAATAATTATTCTTTTAATGTTTTTAGTATTATCAAAGTTTACATAATGTTCTTCAATTATGAATCCTACAATCATACCAATTAAGATTCCAAGGGATCTGAAATAATCTGCACTTGTACAGAAGAATAAACCAGCTAATCCAATTATTATGAATATTAAATAGATTATGTTTTGGTTTTTGATTTTAGATTGGATTATGTAGAAGATTATGAGTACAGCTATACCAATTAATATTCCTCCAATTAAGTCTGTAGGGTAGTGTACACCTAAGATTATTCTTGAAAGAGATACAGCAAGGATTAAAAGAATTGATAAAACATATATCCAGTTTTTTCTTATGTAATATGAGAGATATCCCATTGTTACTGTTATGTTTGTTCCATGTAAACTTGGGAATGAGAATCCTTGACCAAGTAGATCATTTGCAGCAAATTCACTTTCTGCAGGTTGTAAGCATTTAACAGATTCATTATCAAAATAAGGTCTTCTTCTTAATACAAGGTTTTTACTTATTGCATTTATTAAAAATCCCAAACTTAATACTAAAGCTATAGATTTTCCAGCTTTTTTATCATAACACCAATATAAGAAACCAATTACAATCATGATTACATATTGGTCTCCTAAATAGCTAATTGGAGCTATTATTGGGACAAATGAGGATAAATAAGTTTGTAAAAAGACAATAACTGTTATTTCCCATCCAAAGAAAAATGTTGTTCCAATCATAATTATATTTCTGTTAATTTTTTATTAAATAGTTTTTTAAATTAGTAAATTATATATTAGTTTCATTATAAATTGTATAGTATGAATGAAGAAACTAATAAAAAAGTAATGATGGTTGTTATTGGTATTATTTTAATACTTTTGATAATCCTTACAATAGATAAAATGTATACTCATTTCATGATTTTAGAAACTATAAGAGAAACAGCTAAAAATTTAACAATGAATAGTATTTAATTATTTAATTTAATTTTATTTTTTAGTTTTTAATATAACACTGTTATATATCATACCATAAAAAAAGAGAGAAAAAATATTCTCTCTAATTTTATTCCAATAATACAATATTTTAAAAATATTGTACGACCCCACTTACTATTTTATTTATCGAAACTTTTATTTAAAAGTTTGTAAATAACTATTTTTGAGGTAATATCTAAACTTTATTTAAATTATTGTGTGTATGTTATTTAAGTAATTTATAATCAAATTTAGATTTAATAATACATAGTGGTAGACTATAAGTGATACACTAAATTTTAAAATTACCAATATCCAAATTGTATCACCTTCGTGACTTTAGTCAAACCAATTAAAGATGTTAGGTGAAGTATTTAGTTGGTTTAATCTGTAATTTTTTTTCGAAGTGATTCAGTTTAGATAAAACCTCAATTCTAATTTTTATTTAATTCCCTTATTTTTACAATTCAACACTTATTAAATCTTACACCCTTCTTTACTTTCATAAAATTTTTTAATTTAGTAAAATTTTTATTGAAAAATAGATAAATAATTATTTAATTGGTGATTATATGAGAAAATTAATGATTGTTTTATTGATTAGTGTAATGTTATTATCTATACCTTGTGCTACA
>JAKSUE010000225.1 GCA_024409165.1 archaeon | reverse complement strand
ACAATTTCACGAATGGTAATCAAATCGTAATACTTAGAAATCAATTTATCATTTATGAATCCATTTTCTTTCAATGAGTCAATTAAAATATTTGTCTTATTTTCCTTATTTTTTCATATAAAATACTTACATTTATTTATTAAGAAAATCATATTTATTAATAATATCTAATAATTATTTTATTAATTAATTATTAAAAATTAAAGTAGAGGATAAATATGATATTAATTACTGGTGGGGCTGGTTATATTGGCTCTCATGTTAATAAATTACTTAATAAAGAAGGTTATGAGACTTTAGTTTTAGATAATCTTTCAAAAGGTCATGAGGAATCAGTTAAATGGGGGGAATTTGTTAATTGTGACCTTGGTGATGTGGATGCTTTAAAAGAAGTTTTCGATACTCATGATATTGAGGGAGTTATGCATTTTGCTGCATTTTCTTCTGTTGCTGAGTCTGTAGAGGATCCTGAGAAGTATTTTAAGAATAATTTTGAAAATACTTTAAATCTTATTCATGTTATGAAAGAACATCGTGTTTTTAAGATTATTTTCTCTTCAACAGCTGCTGTTTATGGAATTCCTGAGGAACTTCCAATTACAGAAAGTAGCTTTTTAAAACCAATTAACCCTTATGGTGAATCTAAAATAATGGTTGAGAATTTCCTTAGTGATGAAGCAGAGTTCACTCCTCTTAAATATGTTTCTTTAAGATACTTTAATGCTGCAGGTGCTGATTTTGATTGTGAAATTGGTGAAAATCATAATCCTGAAAGTCATTTAATTCCACTTGTTTTAGATGCTGCATTAGGTATAAGAGAGAGTATTTCTATCTTTGGTGATGATTATGATACAAAAGATGGAACTTGTGTGAGAGATTATATTCATGTAAATGACCTTGCTGATGCTCATATAAAAGCATATCAATACTTAGAAAAAGATGGATCTCACAGTGATGTCTTTAATTTAGGTAATGGAACTGGATATTCTGTTAAAGAAGTTATTGATGTTTGTAAAAAAGTCACTGGTGTTGATTTTGAAGTTAAAACTGAAGGAAGACGTGAAGGTGACCCTGATTTCTTGATTGCAAATGCAGATAAAGCAGAAGAAATCTTAAATTGGACTCCTAAATATGATTTAACTAAAATTGTTGAATCTGCTTGGGCTTGGCATAAAAAATTAAAAGGTAAAGATGAATAGATTGTAAAATGTATATTTGAAAATTAATTGTAAAAATTATATTTATTATATAATTCTAAATGAGTTGATTTTATGAATTTTGATGAAGAAGAATACATTTCTGATGATTATAATCCAGATGATTATGAAGAAGAACCTGTTAAAGAAAATAAATTTATCAAAGGTATAATTGATAATTCTCTTGATAAAAAAGGCTTCAAATTTAATAAATCAGTTGATGTTAGGATTATTTTAACAAGTTTAGATTATATAGAATCAATTTCATCAACAATTAATAACTTTGATTTAAGTAATTTTAATGTAGTAATTTCCTCTATTATCCCAACTACTGACTTTGAAATAGCTAAAAGCACCACACAAGGTGCTGATTTACTTTTAATAGCTACTGAATTCAATGAAGAAGGTAAAAAGTTATTCTATAAACTTAAAAACCACTTAAAAACAGATTATAATTATATTGAATACTTAAAACTCCCTGATTCATCTAAACCTAAATATGACTCTTATAATTACAGAGATGAAGAAGATTTAGGCGAATTCTTTGAAGATGAAATAGCTAATTCAATCATCCGTGCAGGATTATCCTGTGTTTCTAACTTATCCGTAATTAATCATTCTAAACTTAAATTCTTCCAAATCAAAGATGATTTTGATAAAACCTCAGCTAAATTAGAAAAAACTAATTCTGAAAATGCTAATTTAGAAAATGATATTAAAACTCTCAGATCTAAAAACGAAGACCTCACAGAAAAAGTATTAACCCTTCAAAAAGAATTAGATAAATTAAAATCTGATTACTCCACATATAAATCAAGATTTGAAAATATCTATTCTAAAGATTCCCTTGAAATCTTTGATTTAGCTACCCTCTGGGAAGAACTCTTTGAAGAATTTGTTAACGAAGAATTATACAAAGCAATCATAATAGCTACTGATGAATTTAAACCAACAGACCTAATAGTTGGCCAAGGTTTCATAGGAGCCAAAACCAAAGAAGATGCAAAAGACTGGTTAAAAATCATAAAAACAGCATTAATAGTTAATTTTAAAGATTTTAAACCTTCTAATGATAGTGGTTCTTCAACTACCCATTCTACTATCGGTTCAACAACTTATGGTAATTCTTATAATAATAACTCCTATTCTCAAAATAATTACTCATCTGAATCTAACAGAAATAATTATGATAAATACGATGATGATGAGTTAGATAAAGCTATAAATGATGCTGATAATGATAATTCAGTTTCTAATGCTTTTTCTAATTTATGGTAAATATTAATTATTTATTTTTATTTTTTTTAAAATTTTTTATTTTTATTTTCTATTTTATAGTTATTTTTCTCTATTTTTAAACTCATATTTTTCTATTTTACTTGTTTATTATTTTTTGTTAATGTATAATTTACTATATATTACTTATTTTCTTATTTTAAGGATTTTTAATGTATAGTTTACAATATAGAACCATATAATCGTTAATTTTAAATACTACTTTTTACATAATTAGTATTATCAAATTGGGGTATGGGTATTAAAATGTTAAACAAAATTAAATTAAAACTAA
Source organism: archaeon (assembly GCA_024409165.1). Classification (GTDB taxonomy): domain Archaea; phylum Methanobacteriota; class Methanobacteria; order Methanobacteriales; family Methanobacteriaceae; genus Methanobrevibacter. Next base: position 67 of record JAKSUE010000225.1, on the reverse strand, counting down.
AATATGAATAAACAAAAATCTAAATAAAAATTATCTATTATAATTTATGGTTTAAAAGGTGCTATCA
>JAKSUE010000224.1 GCA_024409165.1 archaeon | reverse complement strand
TAGTATAAATTACAGCAAAAACATAGTATGAAATACAGCAAAAATGTAGTATGGGATGGAGGATATTATGAATTTTAATGCTTTAGATGTTAAAAATCAATGTGTAGAGTGGATTATGTCTTTTTTTGATGAAAATGGTCCTGGATGTAATGCTATTGTAGGTATTTCAGGTGGTAAAGATAGTGCTGTTGTAGCTGCTTTATGTGTTGAAGCTCTTTGTAAAGACAGAGTTATTGGTGTTTTAATGCCTAATGGTGAGCAAAAAGATATTGATGATGCTAAATTACTTGTTAAACATTTAGGAATAAAATATTTTATTATTAATGTTGAAGACTCTGTAAATGGAATTATTAATCAAATGAAAAATAATGATATTGATATTAGTGAGCAGACAATTATAAACTTACCTCCAAGAGTTCGTATGTCTACATTATATGCAATATCTCAAAGTCATAATGGAAGAGTAGCTAATAATTGTAATTTGTCAGAAGATTGGGTAGGTTATTCAACAAGATATGGTGATAGTGTAGGTGACTTTAGTCCACTTTCAAACCTTACTGTAACTGAAGTTAAAAAAATAGGTAAGGTTCTTAATTTACCTGATACTTTAATCAACAAAGTACCAAATGATGGACTCTCTAATCAATCTGATGAAGATAAACTTGGTTTTAGCTATGATGTATTAGATAGATATATACGTGAAGGTATAATTGAGGATATTTCAGTTAAAAATAGAATTGATGAACTTCACAAAATGAATAAATTTAAACTTGAATTAATGCCAAGTTTTAAATTTGAATAAAAAAGTATTTGTTTTGAAAACTGAAAAAATAAAAAAGTAATAGTGAAAGTTAATATAACTTTTCACCAGTGTATAAATTCTCTTCGGTGTAAATTCTAATAAGTCTATCTAATGTATCTTCATACATTAATCTATAACCTATTGCACCACCATTTTTAATTTGGACATTATTTAAACTCTTATTGTCATAAGGTCCACTATTATTTATAATATACCACATTCCATGAGGAGTATAAATAAATAACTCTCCAAAACCATCTTTAAATCCATTTTTAAAACTATCTGCAGGGTCATAGATTTTTGTTGAATGAATAACTAATCTACTAAGATCTTGTTTTGGTTGGGTTCCACCTTTTCTAAAGAGAGTAAGTAACCATTCTCCAACTTGATCTTTTAAGTTGGATTTTGCGATAGGGTCTTTAAATTTATCTTCAATAATTTTATTCCTTTTAGCAAGAGTATTTGTAATTCCAAGAATCTCTTCTACTTTTGGAACATCTTTCTCAAGACATCTATAACCTTCAGGTCTACCTGTTACTTTAACAATACCATCTACAAAGTCCATTCTTCTAAAATCTTTCATATATGGTTTCACTTTCTCAAATTCCTCATCAGGAATTCTCTTATTTAATCCATATAAATATCCATACTCATTTGCATCATAACACTTTGTTTCAAGCTTTAAATCTTTATCAGGAGCCATATTATTCCTCATTTATTCTTTATGAAGGTCACTTAATAATTTTCCACCAGCACCTACATGTTCAGCAGGATACTCTTGAACTAAAATTGTAATTGTAGACTCAGGTAATCCGTAAGCTTTTGCAACAGATGCAGTAACTTCTTCAACCATTTCCCTAACTTTTTCTTCACTAATTCCAGTATTTCCAGCTATTGTAACAACAGGCATTTTTTAATCTCCTTAAATCAATTTTATTATTCTTATTTTTAAATTTATTTTATTATTATTTATTGTTTTCTAAATTTAAATTTTTAGTATGTTTTATTTTTTTAGTATTTTATTCTTTTGTAGAATAATAACTTTTTAATATAATAAAAACAAAAATAAAAATAACTAAAAATAAATTTTAAATACTAAAATTAATTTAATAATGTGATAATATGCTTGGTGAAAAAGAACTTGTTAAACTTTTTCCTGATTTTGCAGATTTAGTGCAACCTTCAGGTATTGACTTAGAACTTGATGAAATTTTTATCCAAAAATCTGCTGGTTCATTAATTGATAATGATAAAAATCTTCCAGAAATTGAAGCTTTAGAAGGTCCTATTTATACTTTAAAACCTCATACTGCTTATTTAGCTACTATAAAAAGAAAAATTAAAATTCCTAAGGGATACACAATGTTATATCTTCCACGTTCTACTCTTCTTAGGTCTTTTGTTTCTGTTCAGACAGCTGTTGGTGATCCAGGTTTCTATGGAACTTTAATGTTTATGATTTATAATCATGGTGAATATGAATATAAAATTAAATCTGGTGATAGAATAGCTCAAGCTGTTGTTTGGCCAGTTGTTGGTTCTGGTGAATATAACGGCTCTTATCAAGAAAAAGAAGAGTAATTTGTTTATTTTTACAATATAATTTACATTTTCTTTTTATTTTTTTATTTTTCATTTTTTTATTTATTTTTTTATTTTTTTTAAATATTTTCAAAAATTTATATTAAAATTTATATATTAATTCATTTATACATATTAATAAGAGAAGTTTATTCAATTATTTGAATAAGTAAATTTTTTAAATGGAGGGATTTTATGCCTGTTTGTCCATTTTGTGGCGGTTGGATTCCTGATGGGGAATACAAATGCTGGAAATGTAATAAAACTTTACTTACAACTGTGTGTGAGAGTTGTGGAACTAAACAATATAAATATAATAAATTTTGTCAGAAATGTGGTAAACGTTTATAATTAATGTTTATTTGATTAGAAGTATTATTTTGAATTATTGACTTTTTTATGTATTTAGATTATTTTTTCTTTCATTAGATTATTTGCTCACTTATTTTTACTTTTTTTATTTTTAAA
>JAKSUE010000223.1 GCA_024409165.1 archaeon | reverse complement strand
ACTAATAATGTTAAGGAAAAAGCGATCGGACAGGATGTATTATCTAAATTAAATCCTAGTCAAATGATTGTAAAAATTGTTCATGATGAATTAGAACAATTGCTAGGCAGCAACGATAGTGAATTAAAATATCAAACTAATATTTTTTACCATAATATTTTATTAATACAAAGAATAAAACATATTGAACTGCTAAAAGTCCTGCAGTTAACATATATACTATTTTATAATCTAATGCTATGAATAATATAGTTAAAAATGCTAAAGCGAGAGTTGAGAAAACAAAAGTGAGATATGAAGCACGGCCTCTTATAATTGTGTTTCTCTCATCATTTTCATTGATTTTATAATATTTTGCAATAGATTCATTTTTAAACATACAATATTTAGCTACTCCCATGACTATGAGAATTAAACCCCATATGCTTAACATAGAACTAGCAAACTGACTAATTTTAATATTAAATATAGGGAGTAAAAAATTTAAAAGTATGAAACAAACTCCTATAATAATCATAGGTTTAATGTATTTTAGTTTATAATTTAAGAATTCTTCCATAAATATCACTCTTCTTCATAAATAAAAATTTCTTCAATAGTTTTATCAAAAAATTTAGATAATTTAAATGCAAGAATTATTGAAGGATTGTATCTCCCATTTTCTAAGGAGCTTATAGTTTGTCTAGATACTTCTAAAATATCTGCAAGTTGAACTTGACTTATATTTTTTTCTTTTCTAAATTTTTCAATATTATTCTTCATTTAATTCACCAATGTAAAGTTAGCTTTACTGTAAAGTATACTTTACATAACATAATATATAAATGTTTTTATTAAGTTCAAAATAATAGATAAAAAGCTAATTCTAAGAAATAATTATAAATCATTAAAAACATAGTAGTAATATTATAAATATATTAATTAAGTTTTTACTAATTAAATTATTAATTAAATTATTAATTATTTAATCATGTTAATTATTTTATAAATATCAAATAGGAGATAAAATGACTAGAATTTCTATTTTAGATAAGGATAGATGCAAACCTAAAAAGTGTAATTATGTTTGTATGATGTACTGTCCTGGAGTACGTATGGAAGAGGATACCATCGTAATTGATGAAAATACTAAAAAACCATTGATTTCAGAAGAATTATGTTCTGGATGTGGTATTTGTACTAATAGATGTCCATTTGGAGCAGTTAGTGTTATTAATTTACCAGAAGCAGTTGGGGAACCGATTCATAGATTTGGTCCAAATAGTTTTGAATTATTTGGTCTTCCAACATTAAAAGAGGGTTCTGTTTTAGGTTTACTTGGACAAAACGGTATTGGTAAATCTACAATTATGAACATCTTATCCGGACAACTTATTCCAAACTTTGGAGATTATGAAAATGGAGGATCTTGGGATAAAGTGATTGATTATTACCGTGGTTCTGCATTACAAAATTACTTTAAGGCATTAGTTGCAGGTGAGATAAAAACTATTCACAAACCTCAAATGGTAGATCAGCTTCCTAAAGTTGTAAAAGGTAATGTTAAGACTTTACTTTCAAGTGTTGATGAAAGAGGATTATTTGATGAAATTGTAGAAGATCTTGACCTTAAAAATGTTTTAGAAAGAGATATGGGTAATTTAAGTGGAGGGGAACTTCAAAGAGTAGCTATTGCTGCAACAGTTCTTCGTGAAGGTGACTTCTATTACTTCGACGAACCTACATCTTGGTTAGATGTACGTCAAAGACTTAATGCTGTAAAAGTAATTCGTTCTCTTGCAGATGCTGGAAAAACTGTTCTTGTAATTGAGCACGATTTAGCTACTTTAGATGCATTATCTGATAATATTCATATTTTATATGGTCAACCTGGAGGATATGGGGTTGTATCTGGAAATAAAGGGGTAAGAGTAGGAATTAATGCTTATATTAATGGTTTCTTACAAGAAGAGAATGTAAGAATTAGAAAAAATCCAATTGAATTCAGTATTCGTCCACCAACTCCTGAGGATGATGGTGAAGTTTTAAGTGAATATAGTGACCTTAGAAAAGAATATGATGGATTTACTCTTGAAGCAGATGCTGGAAAAATTTATCATAATGAAATTGTAACTGCATTTGGTTCAAATGGTATTGGTAAGACTACTTTTGCTAAAATCCTTGCAGGTGAAGAAAAACCAACTGAAGGAGAAATTTTAGAAGAAGTAAAAATAGCTTACAAACCTCAATACATTGTTTCTGACTATGATGGAACTTGTCAAGATTATTTATTTGAAAATGCTCCAACTTATGGTTCTAATATCTTTAAAAGTGAAATTGGAAATCCATTTAATTTAGATGAACTTCTTGATAAAAAAGTTAAAAAATTAAGTGGAGGAGAACTCCAACGTCTTGCTGTAGCATGTACTTTATCACAAGATGCAGATATTTATCTTTTCGACGAACCTACAGCATTCTTAGATGTAGAACAACGTTTAATAGCTGCAAGAGTTATTAGAAAAATCGTAGAAAGTAACAATGCAGCAGCACTCATTGTAGACCACGATATTGTATTTATTGACTACATATCAGACAGAGCTATGGTCTTCAACGGAGAACCAGGTTTAAAAGGTAAAGCATTCAAACCAACAGACCTTAGAAACTCAATGAATCACTTCTTAGGAGATTTAGAAATCACCTTTAGAAGAGATAAAGAAACTAAACGTCCACGTGTAAATAAAATGGACAGTTACTTAGATAGAGAACAAAAAGAACAAGGAGAATACTATTATTTAAAAGATAATTAATTTAATAGCTAAATCATTAAATTAAACTTTATCTTAAATAATAAAATAATAAAATAAAACGTAATAATCAGTTATTATTAATAAAAATATAAATAAAAGGAGAATTAAATATGGCAAAATA
>JAKSUE010000222.1 GCA_024409165.1 archaeon | reverse complement strand
TGAGCAATTAATTGAGTTCTCTCTTCTTTATCCATAGCTCTTAAATCATCAGGAGTGTATTTAGAACATACCTCACAAGAACAAGGCATTTCAACTAAATTTTCAAGTTTAATAGTTCCACGAGTAGTTAAGAATCTATCATCTTCAGCATATAAAATATAAGCTGCTGAATCAAATAAATCACAACCCATAGCTACAGCAAGAGCAAAAATCATTGGATGGCCAGCGCCCATTAAATGACGAGCTGTAGAATCTGGTAAATTAGCCATAGAAGTCATTACAACATCAACTAAATCTTTATAATGATAAGACTCCATAAGAGGTACAACAGCACCAATAGGATATAAATCAGCACCTAATTTAGAAAGTTCTTTGGCACATTTTTCTCTCAAATCTAAAAAAGTAGAACCTTGAACTACAGAGTTGATTTTCATCTCAAAATCATTATCTTTTACATAGCTAATAGCTTCTTTAGCTCTTTCTAAAGTAATTTCAAGGTCGCTCTCAGCTTGTTCACGTTCAACATAAGGTGCAGTTGGAATATCAAGAGAAGTTCCAATATCTGTACCAATAGCTTCTTGAAACTCAATAACCTCTTTATTACCGATTTCAACATCACCATAAACAGATAATTGAAATGATCCAGAATCAGTCATAACAGGCCCATCAAAGTTAATAAGCTCATGTAAACCTACTTCAAGAGCTTTCTCCTTTAAATCTTCATTCTTATAAATCAAATAAGCATTTGTAATTACAATATCTGCCCCATATTCCTTAACATCCACAGTTTGTTTCCTTGGATGAATAACAGGCATTAAATTAGGTGTCTTAATATCACCATGTTTTGTTTTAAGAAGACCAATACGCCCTCTACCATCTTTAGCTTTAATTTCAAACATAATTTTAATTCCATAATCTAATAATAGTAAATTTTTATTATATTAAATATATTAAGTATATAAATTCAATAATATATATTTTATTAAAAATCAATAAATCTAAATTAAAATACTAAAATAAGCATAATATTTAATAATAAGAGAAATAAAAATATAAACACTACACCAAAAACAAATTAAAAAGGAAAATAAGATGTTTAATTATAAAAGTAAAATGGAAGTATTCCCTATAATTACTGCACTTTTCTGTGGTTGTTTACTTATTTCAAATATCTTAGCTTCTAAGACATTTACTGTAGGAAGTATAATTTTGCCTTGTGCAGTTGTTGTATTTCCAATTGTTTATATCGTAAACGATGTATTAACTGAAATTTACGGATTTAAACTTGCAAAAAGAGTCATACACATAGGATTTGCATTAAATTTAATAGCTGTTATTGTTTATCAAATAGCTATGTTTTTACCTGCTGCTGATCCTGCAACTGGTGATGCATTTGCCATTGTATTAAGTAGTACTCCAAGAATATTAATTGCAAGTTTCATATCTTATTTAGTAGGATCATACATTAATGCTTATTTAATGAAAGTCCTTAAAAATAAATACAGTGATTACTTATTTGCACGTTGTTCTGTTAGTACATTATTTGGTGAAGGATTAGATGCTATTCTCTTTATCAGCATTGCTTTTGCTGGTACAATGCCAACAGAATTATTAATTACAATGATAATCTGTCAAGCAGCATTTAAGATATTATATGAAATAATTATTTACCCAGTTACAAGATATGTTATCCATTGGGCAAGAAATCTCGAAGATGACATACCAATTACTGCATAATGGGATTATTTTATAAATAATTATTATTTTATAAATAATTATTATATAAACTGTAAATGAATGTCGAATTTCTAAAAAGAATAAAATAGCAACCCTTACTAACAAGCCTACACAATAGCTATTTTAAATCTTTTTATTTTTACTTTTTTTAGATTATAAAATTATTAAAATAAACTCATTTTAACATAAAAAGAAAAATAGAAAAAATTAAAAAAAATAAGAAAAAAGAAAAATAGATAAAAAACTAAATCTATTCTCTAAAATGTTCATCAATGAAATCATCAAGTTCACAGTAAGATTCTTCAATTATTTCATCGATTTTTTCGTCTGATAACTTAGATAATTGGTCTACTTCAATTTCAAAATTAGTGAAATCTACAAGAAGTTCTTCATCTTCATCACTGTAAGAAACATTTATACTAATATCCATATTAATAATTTCTTTAGGTGATTTTACAGAATCATTAATTTTATCATTAATTACATCAGCAAAAAAGTCAGAAATGATGTCTAAATCTTCTTGAGATAATTTTTTAAGTTTTGCTTCTTCAGCCATTAAAATACCTCTTTAATAAATTTTTTATTATAAAAATTATATAAAATCTTAAAATTAAGAAATAAAATTAATATTAAAAAATAAAAAAGTAAATTAGAAAGATATTATTCTAATTTAACTTAAAAATAGTAGTAAACTTAAAAGTAATTAAACTTAAAAGTAACTAAACTTAACCTTGTAATCCAGCCATAGTTTGTTGGATGGAAGCTTGCATTTCTTCGAGTTTTTTCAAAACTCTTTCTTCTTGACGGGACATAGTTTGTTGTCTTAATTTAAGAGTTTCAACTTTGTCTTCAAGTTCTTCTAAGGTAGAGTCACGTTCTACTTTGATAAGTAAGTTACCTGCGGTTTTAAATACTTCAACACCAGGCTCGGTTTTTTTGAGTTCTTCAAGTGCAGTAGTAGTTTCGTTTAATTGAATGTCTACACTTTGTTTTTGAACAGCTACAGCTTGAGCTTGTTGTTGTAATTGTTGAAATTGATTTAATTGATGTTGTACATTTTGTGGAAGTTCCATATTTTCACCTTCATTCTTTTTTAATAATTTTTATAAATATTTAGTAAATAATTCTATTAACATAACACGATAAGATAAAATTATCTAAGAAAGGGGTCTATACAATTGTTTTTTTAACCAA
>JAKSUE010000221.1 GCA_024409165.1 archaeon | reverse complement strand
ATAAGAGTATTTTAAAAATAAAAAAAACTAAAAAAAATTAAATTAAAAATAAACTAAAAACTTTAAAAAAATAAAATAAAAAGATGATATAAAAATCATCTATTTAATTACAATAAGATTACCTTGTTTACTTACAGTATACTTAGAATTACCAGAACTAATCATAACATAATGAGTTCCTTTCTTAAATGATTTAGTATTTAACTGAGCAACTCCATTAGTATTAGTTTTTACAGTGTAAGTCTTATAAGATTTACCAGTATAAACTCTAATCTTAATAGCTAAACCACTCACAACCTTACCAGTTGCCTTATTCTTAATAGTAACTTTAAAGTAAGCAGAAGCTTTATATTTATTAGTCACTTTAGGAGCAGAAACAGTAGTAGTAGCTTTCTTAATAACTATACTTGAAGTTTTAGTAGTTGCAGTAAAGTAATTTTTATTCTCATTACTATAAGCCATAACCTTATGAGTTCCAATACCTAAAGTAGATAATTTAAAGCTTGCTACACCATTAGCATTAGTAGTTCCATAATACCATTTGTATTTTTTACCAGTAAAAACTTTAAGTTTAACCTTAAGTCCAACTAATGGAGTAGATCCTTTCTTAACAGTTACAGAATAGGTTTTACCACTATTATAAGTTGTAGTTAATTTCTTAATAGTAATAGTAGAAGAAGATGCTTTAACAATCTTAAATGATTTATTCTCAACAGGAGTTACATTAAAACATTCATTTTCAACATAAGCACTTACTTTATAAGTGCCTGGAACAAATTGAAGAGTGTAAGTTCCAACACCATTTTTACAAACTACATTTTCAGTTTTACCATTACTAAATACAAGTTTAACAGTAACATCATCACTTAATGAGTAATTTAAAAGTTTTACAGTAACTTTTCCACCTTTATAATAACTTGAAGGTACACTAATACTTAAATCAAAACTCAATTGAGTTACATTAAAAGTAGCATTTACAGAAGATGCATTAACATTAGCATTACTGATTAATGCAGTCACAGTGTAATTCTCACCTGGAACAAGAGGAATAGTATAAGTTCCAACACCATTCTTAATAGCTACATTAGTCATTAAAACCATAGTTCCATTAGCATCAGTAAATACAAGAGTAACAGGAACATTATCCATTAAAGATGAATTTAAAGTATTAATTTGAACTTTAGAACATTTATAAGAATCATTTCCAATAATACTAATATCTAAAGGAACATTTAATTTATTAACTTTTATATTAATAGTAGCATCAGCATCAGCATAGTTAAAATCATCATAATATTCTACAAGAACAGTATCATTTCCTGCAGCACCACAGTAATAAGAATAAGTTCCAGTTCCATTAATAATATCTACCATATATCCATCAATAAAAAGATAACCGATATCTACAGATTTACCATCTTTATCTGTTAAATTAACAGTTAAAGTAATAGTATCTCCATAAGTAGCAGTATAAGAGTCTACATTAATATTAACAGGAGTTTTATTAACAATTACTACATAACTAGCAAGAGTAGAACCTTCAGAGGATATTGCATAACCTTCAAAACTTTCAGGAATACCAGATAATTCAAATATAACAATACCACTTTCATTAGTAGTAGCATTACCTATAACATCTAAACAATCTTCATCTAAAGCAAATATAATAGTTTTATTTGCTAAAGGAGTACCCCATCCATCTTCTAAATAAGCTTTAAGATATCCAGATTCAGTAGCATACATTTCACAATCACTAACAATTAAAATTGGATCATTATGAATCACAGTAAAATCATCATTATTATCCCCACTTATAATACAATAATATGCATCAGAACAATATAATGAATTACCATATTCAGCAGCAGTGTTGTTTCCAAATGCACATCTATATGCATATACATAAGAAACAGCTCCACCACAACCTATAGTTTCATTATCTACAGTTACAGAAGCTTTGTTATTATAAAAGATAGAATACTGAACATTACCTAAAAATACAGCTCCACCTTGGTATGCAATGTTGTCAAAGAAAGTACAATCAGTAACATAACCTTCCTCATAAAGATCACAATCCATTACATTAAAGAATATAGCTCCACCAACACCTTTATCAGTAATATCAGCATTAGTTAAACCTGCTAAAGCATTACCATTTTTAAAAGTAATGTTATTAAAGCTAACTCCTTGAACAGTTACTTCAAATATTCTGGATAAATTCTGAGCATCTAAAGTAGCACCATGACCATCAATAGTCACAGTTTTATTAACTAAGATACTTTTTCCATTACCATAATAAGTAGTATTCACAAGATTAATGACATCTCCTTCGGAAGCACCATCAATTGCTTGTTGAATATCTGTAAAGTTTTTAGTAGAAACACCAGTCAAAGAATCAACTAAAACGTCTTCTGAGACAGCATTTAAACCAATATTTGTGTTAACATCACTCACATCAATATCAGCAGCCCATGAACTTGATACAGCACAAAACAAAACTGCAGATAATAATAAGACGAAAATGACATTTTTCTTATTAAAAACCATAATTTCACGTTTTTTTTAATTAATATAATAATTCAATTGAATATTAATTGAATCACTCAAAAAATTTAATTAAATAACATTAATTAATGCTTTAATTAAGTTTAATATAATACTATATTAGTATAATATTAACAATAATTATCTTTATGTTTAAAAGAGCATATAAACTATTCGATTAAAACCCAATTAAAACACAAACAAAATAAAAGCCAATATAAGAAAATAAAAGAAAATAGAGTAAACTTAAAAAAATAAATAACCAAATATTAGTTAAAATACAAAAATAAGCTAAATTAAATTAAAAAAACCAAAACAAAAAGTTTTGCAAAGAGAAAAAAATTCTCTAAGCAAAAATTAATAAATCAATTTCATTTAATTTGGGTAATAATTAATATATTTTA
>JAKSUE010000220.1 GCA_024409165.1 archaeon | reverse complement strand
TATTTTTTTTCGTATCACTGGATAAAATTTTTAATTTATTAGTAAGATATATTATTAATTATAAAGATGAGTTTAGAAATTATTAAAATAATACCATTATTAGAATCAAAAGATTTAGAAACTGTAGTATTAGGATTATGTTTACTAGAACAAACAAATTATTATAATGAAATTAAAACTAAATATTTTTATGGTTATTATAAGGATTCTCGTATAGAATTTGCTGTAAAAGATACTTTTAAATATTTAAAAAGAAAAACATATTTAAATTCTCTTTATTACTACGGAGCGTTTAGATTAAAAAGTTTTATAATTGCTTTAAAAAATAATTATTTTTATGATAAAAAAAATAATTGATACTAAATATGATATAGGAGATTTAGTTTATTTTTCTCTTGATTCTAAAATATATGAAGGAGAAATAAAAAATATAGAACCGAAGATTAGTGCTACTAAAACTAATGTATTTTATATTGTAGAAGTTACTAAAAAAGAATACTTAGACCCTCCTGCAATTTCTTTTGTATTATTATTAAAAGAAGAAAATTTATTTGAAGAAAAAGGTTTAATTGAGTAAGTGCCTGAATGGTTAAAGGAGTAGTCTGCAAAACTATTTTGTATAGGTTCGAATCCTATCTTACTCTCCGCGGCTATAATTTAATGGTAAAATAATGGTCTCCAAAACCATAATTGTAGGTTCGATTCCTACTGGTCGTGCTTCTCTTAATAAATTAAACATATTTGACATTCTGGAATAGACAGAAATATATAATAGATGTTAAATTCGTGCCCGGATAATTTCCAGAAATGGTTTTACGTGCTCTTAGGGTAACTGGAAGACCAATGCTAAGGTGTGTAACTCACTCAGAACTGGGGCATTAAGTCTGAGAACATCTATTATTTTTTTCAATGAAGTATGTTAGGAATGTGATGGAATATAGACATTGCAAATATATTTGCAGAGAAATAACGATTTTAAAGATACTCGTATAAGGTGTAAGTCCTTATCATTCCGCTTAAAAAGAAAAACATTCTGTGTGAAAAACAGACATTGATGGCACTCTGGAAAGACAGAGAATGGGTCTATAATTAAAAGGTTAGAATGTTTGACTGTTAATCAAAATATCGTGGTTCGATTCCACGTGGGCCCGCAATAAAATTAAGTTTATGAATTTATTTATTATTTTATTAATTATTATTTGGATAATTTATACTATTAATTACGTAGTAAAAAGAATAAAAGATTATCAGGGTCTTGATGATAATCAATTTGAGCATATATATCCTTATTGTTTTAGTAGTTGCGGACTTTGTAGTCGTATGTGCTCTCAGAGAGTACAATTATATAGTTTAACTACAACCTATAATAAATTAGGATTTTTTAAATATAGTAAAACTAAATTAATTATATTTGAAATAAAAAGATATTTTAAGTATATGTTTAAATAATAAATTGACCTTGTAGCTTAGTTGGTAGAGCACGGCACTTTTTAACCAAAACAATAAAAAAAATGAAAGAATCTATTATTCCAGCAGAAAAACTACTATTCATATAATAACACCTAAACATACATGTTCTTTATGTGGTAAACGATTACATAGAGCTACGAAAACTGGTTTATGTAGAGAATGTTTGATTTAGTCAAACAAACAAAAGAAGAGTGCATCGAAGGAAACTTTGAATGTAGAAGAGCGCTAATTCGAAGAAACTCCTACTAGGACAACTTCGAGCTAAATAGTAGAAATACTTAAATGTGTACAGACTATATACGCCCCACCTAAACAGAAATGCACGGTGATAACATAGTCGAGACCACAACAGATTTATTCTGGCTATGGTAACATAGTGTGGTAGGTTAATGCCGGGGTCCTGGGTTCAAGTCCCAGCGGGGTCACATATTGTCTCATTGTGTAGTGGTAGCACATCAGGTTTTGGTTCTGATAGTCTAGGTTCGAGTCCTAGTGAGACAACAAATAAAAATTAAATAAAAATGAAATTAAAAAACGAATTATTATTTATTTTAGATCAATTACGCTCTAATGATGAAGAAACTAATTTATTAGGGATAGATTTATTAATTTCTAGCAGATTTTATTTTTTTATAAAGAATTATTCTATTAAATTTAATGATTTGAAATTTACAATAGAAACTATTATACATTGTATACATGATCCTAGATTTGAAAAAATAAAAACACAATTAATACAAGATTTAATTGATGGTTTACAAGTATTATCTGCTAATTGGTTTAAATTAATAATATTAAATAGTAAATATTTTCTATATGAAAAGACAAAGATTCTCTTCAGATAAATTAATTATCAATTATCAAAAATATTTAAAAGATCAAGATTTTAAATCTAATCCGTATATGTTAATAAAATATCCTGGTTTTCATAAAGTATGTTCCATTAAATGTTTTACTGATTATGGCTATATAATAGAGGAGAATATTATTAAAAATAATAAATGTTTTACTATTTATATAGAAATTAATAGATATGATAAATATGTTCCAGATTATATTTCTGGGGTATTAGGAGAAATAAATATTTTTCCTGATAAACAATTATATTCTGAATATTATACACCTATAAAAACTAATACTAATTATTTAAAAAGTTATAATAAAAATAATCAATTAATTGATTTTTTAAATTATACTAATATTAAACCAAATAGTCAATTAACCAAATTATTAAAAGACAATATTTTTATTAAAATTAAATATTTAAATTCTTATTATGTATATATTCCTATACTTTATTTAAATACTGGTAGAGATTTAAAAGATAATATTTATTCTTTTATTAATATACCTATACATAATTACATTAGTCCTTCTATTTTTGATGTAGATATACTTAATATAACTAAATCTGGGTTATGTAAATATTATATTGATTCTTGATTTCTTTAGTTACATTTTTCTTTTCTAGTTCTTTACGGTA
>JAKSUE010000022.1 GCA_024409165.1 archaeon | reverse complement strand
ATAGTTTTCTTTTTAAAATCCTAAAACACTGCGTTTTCTAAATACAAAAAGAATAGGAATCACCCACTATTACTAACTATTCACTAACTATTACTAAGAGAAAACTAACTAATTACTAACCTGTCCAACTTTTTACATTTTTGACATTTTTTCTATATGTATAAAAAATTTTTTTTACATGACAAGTATATAACCACTATATTTATACAGGTTAGTAATAGTTAGTAATTACTTAGTAATAGTTAGTAATTAGTTAGTAATAGTTAGTAATTAGTTAGTGAATTTTTCAAATAAGCTTAATTATCAACCTAATGTTAAATTTCCAGTCTTATTGATGAGATTAAAACTTTCTAATTGTTTCACAACCTCTAAGCAATTTATGTTAGGTAATTTTTTCTGTAACAAATTAATACTTGAATTACCTTTTTGAATCTGCTTATATACAAGTGTATAATCATTATTAGAATCTAGGACATCTAATTGTTTGTCTGTTATGAACTCGTTAATTTCGTATGCTTGGTTGAATTCTTTTATTAATTCTTCATGCTCTTTTAATTTGAGTCTGTACATTGTCTTACCAGTCTTAGTTTCTTTAAATTTATTTCCTTCTTTTTTCAAATCAGGATATATAGTATTTAATTTCATACCTATTTCTTTGCTTAAATTTTCAGTATCAACATCTTTATTCTGGTCATGCATATACTCGATATAGCTGTTAGTTATTTCTTGATTACTGATGAACAAGGATCTTGGTAGGTCATCTACATATTCAGTATACAAGTATATGAATTTACTTAAATAATCTATGTTCCAGTATATATCTATTGTTTCGTCTTTTGTTTGTTTACAAGTATAAATATTATCTTGCTCTTTAATCTGCTTAAAAGCATTTATTGCAGAAGTAATTAACCAACTAAGCCCCTCATAGTCTTTTTTTAATAATTCTTCTATATTATTAACAACAGAGTAACTATTTTCATATTTACTTAATTCTTTTTCATCTACAAATTTGTTAGGTAATTTGAGATAATCTAACCTCCCGAATAAAGCCCCGTCTTTTTTAGGATCTGGGTTTAATTCAAGTAATTCATTACTGTATATAGTAATATTTGGAAAACCATATTGCTTATTGGTTTTATCTGTGTATATTCCCCTTTCCTCCATTTTTGCATATTTACTTGACACATGTTTAAGAAATGCCTTTAAATCTTTAAATGATTCTCTTGTTACTTCATCAATACTGACAATTAATCGATTTTTGAATGCTGGAAGCTTAAAATTGTCTTTTAAAGTGTCAGCGGTTATTTCATAGTTAAGGTTATTAAATATTAAATCGTTAAAAAGATTTAAAACACTTTTTCCATTATCACCATCACCATAATAAAAAGTAATTACTTTGTACAAATTAATCCCGTAAATATTACTGCCTAATCTTTCTAAGAAGTCCTTGAATAATCTAATATCATTAGGGTTATCTTTTGGTATTAGGATTTGCCTTAATACTATCTCGGTTAATGTCATACCATATTTTTTAGGATACTCATTAGGAGATAATTTTGGGTCAATTTCGAGTAATTGTTTAGGTAATAATACATCAGTTAATTTAAGATCTTCTTGAAAATCTAACAATTTTATAGTGAGGTCTTTTTTGTTTAAAATACCAATATTATTTATTGTTAAATAGTCCTTTTTGTTGTAGCTTGTTACTTCTGGGAATGGTTTAAATTCCTTTAAGGTTTCAGTATCAAAAAGCAGGTTCTTAAAATTTAATAAATTATTATATAATTTGTCCTCGTTTGGAACTGCATTTATTATAGCCTCTATATCAGATTTAGTAAAATTAAAACCAAAAATAGTATATAGTTTATTTTTTAACTGTGATATTGTTATTTCATCATAATATCCTGTATCATCATTATAGAAATATTGTTTTTCGGTGTCGTATTGAACATATCTTTTTAGATTTAAGTCTTTTGCTATGTTTTCACCTGCGCGTACTTGATGATATTTAACAGGAGTATGTCCTAAATAAAGATGTAAAAAAGGATCTGCTTTTGTACTGCTTACGAAATCAGATATTGCTTTATTAATCGCTCTCTCATGTCTTGGCAACATATTATTTTGATTTTCACAATACAATATTTGTAAGTCTATTAATGTCTCTTCTATTTTTTCTACAACTTTTTCAACTTCTTTTTTGCTTTTTTCTTCATCAACATCAATATACCTATTAAAAATGTTAACAGGGTCAAGAATATAATTTTTTAACTCTCTGTTTTTATATTCTCCAATTTTAGTGTAATGTTTCATATCATACAAATCACTTAAATTTTCTGCTGATTCATCTATAATAGTTAATACTAAGTATTCAGTTTCTTCTTTTGCTTCGTGTGGGAATTGACCAGTTTGTTTTAATTCTTCTTCATAAGGTTTAATAATTTTTTTTATTTCGTTTTCTAAGTCTTCATAATGGTCTTGTTTTTCATAATCAGTACGAAATTTATTAGGATTACATTTAATTTTTAAAGGATTAAAAAATATATTATTATCTTTTTCAACTATCAACATATAACTATTAAGCTGGTATATATATGAGAGATAAATATTGTAAGTATAATCAATAAAATCTGGCAAGCAAGGCTTTAAATCAAAAGGTTTACTAATTAATGGTCTTTGATTACTATAATTCTTTTTATTTTCAATAGGTATGGGTTCAAATTTGTTTTTTGTTTGTTTTTCCATTTTTATCACATTTCATATTATTAAAAATAGTTGATTTGTTCAATAATTAACTATGAAATATTGGAAATGTATAAAAAAAGTTTTGAAATTAATAACAATCAATTAAAAATCCGTAAAAGAGAATTTTTGAATAAAATAACAAATTAGTAAAAGTTATATATGTTAAGTTATAAAAAATAGTATTAATTACACATTAACAAGTACTCCTCATACTGTTATACTGTAAGCACTGCGAAAAAGAAACTTTCACGGCACTATTTTTGTTGATTGTATATTTTTAACCTTTCTATACTTTCAACAATTATTATCGCAGTTAATTATCACCAACCAGACTATTTTTATTTTTCATAGATATAATTATATTTTTCTTGATATTTAAACAATGTCATGGATTTTTTTATTTTCTATTTGTTCTTTGTTTAACCTTTATTTATTATGACTTATTTTTCTTATTTTTAATTTCAAATAAAAAAAAAATAATAAATAATGAAAGAATAATTATTTTTTAAATATTTAATTAATCATTCTAATTTTTAGATTATAAATTCCTCTTCAATTTTTTCACTTTTTAATTTTCTGATTTTTTCTTGTTTTAATTTGTGTATTTCTAATTTAAGTTTTTCCTCTTCTTTCTTTTTATGAATTTCATTTCTTACAGCATGTCTTACAAAATCGGACTGATTAAGATAATATTTATTATCAATCAATGCTTTCATCTCTTCAAATTCTTTATATGCTATTTCACCTACTACTCTCATAATTATATCTCCTTTTTTTAGATTGGTAATAATTTACTATATTGTATTATATTTTAACTAATATATAAATATATTTATTAGTTTTGTATTATAATAATGATAGTATAATAATATATTACACTTGAAACAATACCTTTATATTTTTAAACTCTTTTATATTAACTTGTTTTATTAAAATAAGTTTTATTAGCTTTTTATTTTTTGTTTAAAGGTTTTTTAGTTATATTTCCAGTGTAAGAAATAACTCCTGTATAACTGGCTTAAATTAGTTTTGGAGGTATAGGAGTGCTTGAATGCTATGTTTTAAAGGCATATTGGTGGTTTAGGTTTTACACTTGAAATTGTACCTAAATGGTTTTATTTAGGGCTTAAATTTTATTGGTTTTGTGGTGATGGTCATGTCCAGCCAACAATAAACTAATTTAGAACAGACTATTAAAATAATAAAAGATGTGATTAATTAAAATGGTACTTACCATAGGATACTATTAAAATAAATGGCTCTTTCTTTAAAATAAAGGTAGTAATTTTTGGGTAGTTTGTAGACCCACCTCTCAGATTCCAAAATAAAGACCGTACACGGCTTTAAATCAAATTAAAAATAAGCCCATTATAAGCCCCTTTTAGAACCTGTAAAATCTATAAAATTTCAACTGTAAATTAATGTAATTATACTTAAAATTATAAAAGTAGATTTTTTTTATATGATTAGAATTTTTATTATATTTTATACTATGTAATTAATTGACTTATGAATATCCTTCTTTTTGATAGGGAGGATATATGAAAATTTTGTCTTCCTTATTTGATATTGATTCATTTAATGCTTCTTGGTTTTGATTTGATATCTTAGTATTTGTTGGAGGATAATTTAATTCAATTATATCTAATATTTTATTAATTATTTAAAAAATTGGTTTTTCAAATATTTTTTTATCATTAGATTTTTTTAAGTCTTTTATTAATTTATTGTTAATTTCTTTTTTATTTTCATCTATTTTTTCATTTAAGGTTTTTATTCCTTTTTTACCCTTCGAATCTCTTAAATTTTGTATTTCTTCAGGTTTAATATTTAAATCACATACTTTATTAATTGCATTTGTTAATTCTTCATTTGTATAATTATCTAATTCAAAATCATCATCCCATATATGGATCCAATTCTCTAATAGTGGATAATGTTCATCTTTTTCAGTATGATGTAATACAAGCCCCTTCATTAAGAGTTTTATTATCTGGTTTTCGTTATCGCCTATAAAAAAAGGTATTACTTGGAAATTATGAATTAAATAATTAATCAAATATCCATAATTACTTATGATTAATTTTTTGTACTTTTTGTTTTCATTTTTGGATGATATTTTTCCAGAAAAAAGTTTTGAAATTCCTTGAATATTTATTATATCAATCATAGTGTTTGCTATGTCTGTATTGTAGAATTCATTGAAAATTTTTTTAATTATCTCTTCTTCTGTGTCACCTTCAACAAATAAAATAACTCGTGGATGATAATCTAAATCAAATTCATTTGCCAAATAATATAATTTTTTCCGATTTAAATTAAACTCATATGTCCCTGTATTTTCATTGAAATAATCTTCATTCCTTATTCCACGAATATCATCTTTTTCTTTTTCAGGATCATTATTTAAAATGTATTCGGCATCCATAGAGGTACATTCATCAATATCAAATATCTCTCTATCTAAATACTCTTCAATACATCTTTTTAGCATTAGTGTCCATTGCATATATTCAATACCCAATCTTATTATTCCCTTAAATTTATCTTTCTTATTCCAATTGATATGTTTCCATATTTGAATCATATCACCATTTCCAAGAAAATAAGGTAATTCTCTACATAATATGATATAAATATTTATTAAATATTTGATATCTACATTATAAAATGAAAGAACATCTTCTAAATTAAACTTTTTCAGCTGATTGTTAAATTTTTTTTGATTCTTTACTCTTATATATCTGTCATTTGTCCGCCCATAAGGTGAATAAATTTGGATACCAATTAACAAATTTATTATAAGATTAAATTTTCGTTTGACACTTTTAAGATATTTTTCTGGATCTTTATTAGGCTTAGGATTACCTGCAATTTCTTTTAAGAAGTATTCTATTTGGAGTGGTGAATTGTAACTGGTCTGACGCTTTGATAAATTATTTTTGATTTCTCTTAACCAGTATATTTGAAAAGCTGAGTAATAACTACATGTTTTATCGTTTTTTCCTTTTTCATGATATTCTTTAAAAGGTTGGAAATTATTTTTATCAGGAATGTAAAGAGTATTTTCTTTAATTTTTCTTTTTAATTCTTTTTTATTAGCTTCATTAAAACTACATATATAAAATCCGTTTCTGTATTTATTTTTTGTTCTGAAAATTGGGTAGAATAAATCTCCCTTTTCTAATTTTTCAAGTTCATTTTCTGTAATTTCAGTACCTCTTTCTTTACAGAATTTAATGAATTTTTTTGTATTCATTGGTTTGTTTTCAAGATACATTTCATTTTCAATATAATATTTTTCAAGAAACTCTTCGTCCATACTCAATACCCCTAACAATAGTTTTTTCTTAGTTTAATAGATGATATTCTATATAATATAATAAACATTAAATATTCACTTATATAAACTCTGAATTTTATAGTTTATCTTATTTTCTTTTTACATGGTGAATAGTTTTGTAACTTTTTAAAGCGCTTTTATAACAGATGATTATTAAATAGTGATGTAATTTTCCGTATTTGATGAAAAATGTTAATTCTTGCTTTATCGGCTTTAACAAATAACAGGTTCAAGTAACCATCTATTTAAAAGTGTTTTTACCGTATCCAATAGAATAATATATTATTAATTATATAATTTTAATTGAAAATTTATATTTCTAAAAATTAAATTATTAACTTTCATAAATAAGTTCTATTTTTTTAAAGTAATTTATTAAGGGATAATATGAATAGATGGACAAAATTAAGTATTGAATATGCAAATCAAAGATCATACTTAGATGATCTATTTAGAGTATATCCAACTATTCCTGAAGGAATTAGGGACATTGATAAAGATGCATGGGGTAATATAAAACTTTCTTTTTACAATAAAGATAACATGAATTTAATTAAAAATTTACTTAAATTAGATTTATTCCCTATAAAAGATTCATATATTGCTTATTTAAGAAAAGATAAATCTGCTATTGAAAGGAATCCTGAAACAATTGATAGGTTATCAGGTCGTCTTTATGATATGGGTCTTGATGAAGTTTACAAAAAATGTTCTGAACCTAAGGAAACAAATCGCCAAATAGGGCCTATGTTTAAAGACTGGATTGATAAAGGATCATTAGGCAAAAAACCTGTGGAAATAGATGAATTTATAAATACTTCGGGTAATGCAATTCTTTCAGGAAATGATAAAGAAATGGGGGATTTTGCAAAAGATTATTGTGGATATGAATATGCTGGAAACTCTGATAAAGGTTTGGATTTTATTGGACGGTTTAATAATAAGTATATTATTGGTGAAGCAAAATTTCTAACGGATTTTGGAGGACATCAAAATGCACAATTTAATGATGCATTAAATGTTTTAAATTCTAAAACTAATGAAAATGTTGTGAAAACAGCTATTTTAGATGGAGTTTTATATATTCCTAAAAATGCAAAAATGCATAAAACTACTCTTGAAAAAAATGATAATATTATGAGTGCGTTAGTTTTAAATGAATTTTTATATTCTGTTTAAGGAGATACAATGAGAATTGAATATGATAATAAAAAAGATATAGAGGATATATTAAATTTACCTTACACTTCAAATTATACTATTGATAAAGAAGGTTCATCCAATAAATTATTTTATGGTGATAATTTTGATGCACTTAATATTATGATTAATGAATTAGATTTAAGTGGTGAAATTGATCTAGTTTATATTGATCCGCCATTTTCATCAAATAATATATTCAAAATAGGTGAAAAAAGTAATACTATTAGTTCTTCGAATGATGATGCAATAGCGTATACAGACACTTTAAAAGATGAAGAATATCTAGAATTTATACGAGAACGTTTAGTATTATTACATAAATTATTATCTGATAAAGGTTCTATCTACTTTCACATTGATTATAAAATTGGACACTATATTAAAATAATAATGGATGGAATTTTTGGTTCTGAAAATTTTAGAGGAGACATATCTCGAATTAAATGTAATCCTAAAAACTTTAAAAGAAAAGGATATGGAAATATTAAGGATATGATTTTGTTTTACTCTAAAACAGATGATTATATATGGAATTTTCCAACAGTTCCTTTTACAGAAGAGGATATAGCTAGATTATATAAAAAAATAGATGAAAATGGTAGAAGATATACTACTGTACCAGTTCATGCTCCTGGAGAAACTAAAAATGGAGATACTAGTGCTATGTGGAAAGGAATGTATCCTCCAAAAGGTAGACATTGGAGATGTAGTCCAAAAGAATTAGATAAACTTGATAAAGCTAATTTAATCGAGTGGTCTAAAAAGGGTAATCCTCGTAAAAAAATTTATGCTGATGATATGAAGAAAAAAGGAAAACTTATGCAAGATATTTGGGAGTATAAAGATCCATCTTGTCCGAAATATCCTACTGAAAAAAATATTGAAATGGTTAAAAAAATTATTTTGTCTTCATCAAATCCTGAAAGTACTATTTTAGACTGTTTCTGTGGATCTGGAACAACTGTAATTGCAGCACAAGAATTAGGTAGAAATTGGATTGGGGTAGATGAATCAGAAAAATCCATAGAAATTATTCAAAATAGATTAAACAATGTTAAAAGAGGATTATATGACTATGATAAAAGTTATGAATTTATAACAATAGATAAATAACTATGATTTTTAGGAACAAAAAAGAATTAATTATCCTCAGCCAACTAAATATATAAAGTATCGTACTACTTTAATTAAATAAAAGAAGCGATTAATTAAAATGATACTTACTATAAGATACTATTAAAATAAATAACTCTTCCTTTAAAATAAAGGTAGTAATTTTTAGGTATTTTTTAACCCCACCTCTCCAATTTCAAAATAAAGACCGTACACGGCTTTAAATCAAATTAAAAACAAGCCTTCTCCTGCCTCCTTTCATGACCTACAAAATCGATGGGTTTCAAGTGTAAAAAAAGCCTTCAAACTTAAAACCTATCTTTTTATATAAATGCAATCGCATTTAATATTATACAAAGGTATTTTTACCAAATTCAAAACCCATATTTTTGTAAAACATTTTCATATATTATGTAATTTAATATAATTTAACATAATTTTTAGTATCATTTAGTGGTCATATTGTGCCATTTTGTGCCTTTTTATAACATTTAATTACATTTTATTCCTATTTATCCCCATTTACCCTTTATTAGTGATTTATTAACATTTTACCTATATCTTATCCGTATTTTAATACATTTTTTATTAGAAAAACGAAGAAAAATAAAGAAAATCGATAGAAAAATTAAGATTTTTGAAGATTTTTTTGAAGATCCTTTCTACCATTTTCAAATATATTTTTATTAAGAATTATAAGTTAAATGATATAATATATATCAATTAGACTTAAAACATAATAAAAAAAATCCATTAAAATAATAAAAGAACCAGTTAATAAATGATACCTTAACCAATCATCATAATATAATAATTAATCAATGTTATTAAATAATAAGCCTAAAAAATAGTAAAAAGTAATGATTATTATAATTTTACACAACAATTATAACACACCACTGCCTTAAATTATCATGAAATAAGGGAGTAACACGGCGGAAAGGGGTATTTAATTTTTGGGTATAAAAAAATAGGAATTTTTATTTTTAATGTTCCACTTATTAAAAATATAGTAAAAAAAGGAGATGATTAAAAGTAAGTGTTAAAAAAATAATAATTAATTTGGGAGGTGATAAAATATTAATTAACACCTACTAAAAATCATTGATTTAGGGATTAAATGAAAAAACAAGATAAGATATTAAAAGAGTGTTCTAAAATCATATGTTAATTAATATTATTAAATTAACTACTATTTAAAACATTATGATTTAAATTTTAAAGACTGAAAAAATAGAATTAAAGAGAGAATTATATAATAATTCTCTCATTGAAAAAAGTTTATTTTATACTAAATAGTTTTTTGTAAACATTTGGATAAACTTTTACACCTGCTATTGTAACATAGTTAGGTAATATTCCATTATTCTTTTTAAACTTGATAACTCTATATTTACCATCTTTAATTAATGGTATTTTTAAATAGTCTTCCAATTTAAAAGTATATTTACCACATTGGATATTTTTAGTAGAGGATAAACCTTTTAATGAATTAGCTACATCATTTTTACTAACACTGAGAATAGCTTTTAATGTGCTGATTTCATTATTTAATTTATCAATTTGCTTATTTTTATTATCGATTTCTTTTTTCAATTGGTCAAAATCCTCTTTTTTAGGAGAACTTAAAAGTTTCTCATAAATACTACATTTTTCATCTTTTAATTTATTAATTTCAGCATTTAATTTATCTTTATCAGCCTGTAATTCCTTAATCTCATTAATTTGAAGATCTAACTTATTATTCAACTCATTAATAATAACACTCTGATTATTAACAGTATTATTTAACTCACTAATAATACTATTCTGATTATTAATAATAACAGTTTGATTATCCAATTTACTATTTAAATCTTTATTAGAGTCTTCTAAGTTTTTAATATCAATTTCTAATGATTTAATCCTATTAGATTGAGTAAGCTTAGAATATTCTAATGCTTTAACATTATCAGTTAAATTATTAATAATAACATTTTGATTATTAACAGTATTATTTAATTCATTAATTTTTGATTCATGATTTTGAATTATAGTGTCTCTTTTTTCTAATTCAGAATTTAACATTTTTAAGAAATCAGTAGTATTTTTTACTATCTCAGTAGTATTGTTAATAGGTGGATTAACGGGGTTTAATCCACCAGTAGTATTATCTGGATCTGTTGCACATACAGAACCTATACAAAATATTAGTAATGTTAAAAGCATTACAGTTTTATATAAAAATTTCATAATATCTTTCTCCTTTATTTTTTTATTTTATATAATATTATTGCTCCTAATAAAACCAATAAAACTAGTAATATTAAGAACATTATATTGTAATCCTTATTGTCTAATTCTGGAACAGGATTAATTAAAAAATTATCATCTCTGGAATCATCATATATATTACTA
>JAKSUE010000219.1 GCA_024409165.1 archaeon | reverse complement strand
ATAGATAAAATAAAAAATGAATAAAAAATAGATAAAATAAAAAATGAATAAAAAAATAAAATAAAAATTATTAATTATCTAATAAGATATTTAATAAATTATGACCTATTAATTCACCTAAAGCACCATCTTTAACTGAATCTTCATCATAAGCTTGAACAGAATCAGCTTCTCCTGTTGAATCATAAATAGCTAATGGTACCATATCTCTTGTATGGGTTCCAACATTAATTGGAGTTGGATGATCTGGTAAAACAGCTATTTTAAAGTCTTCTCCTTTTAAAGATTCAAGGATTGGAGCAAGGATGAATTTATCAATACATTCAATAGCTTTGATTTTTTCATCAATGTCTTTAGCATGGCCTGCTTCATCTGAAGCTTCAACATGGACAAAGACAATATCATGGTCTTTTAATGCATTGATTGCATATTTACCTTTTGCTTCATAATCTGTATCAAAGAATCCAGTAGCTCCAGGGACATCAATAATATCACAGTTAGAACAAACTCCTAAACCATTAATTAAGTCTACACCAGTGATTACAGCACCTTTAAGACCGTATTTTTCTTCTAATGATGGCATTGCAGGAATTGTTCCTTGACCCCATAACCAAATCATATTAGCTATTTCTTGACCATTTTCAGCTCTTTTAAGGTTAACTGGATGGTTTTCAAGGAATTCTTTAGATTCATACATTAAGTTTTTGATATAATTTGCTTCTTCTAAATCTGCATCAGCCAGATTAATAAAGAGTTTTTCTTCGATATTTTCATCAATAATATCATGAGGAGGTACAATAGCCAAATTATCTGCTTTTGGAGCTAAATCAGAATCGCTGAATACAAATAAATGTCTGTAACTAATTCCTGGATAGAATTTACCTTTAAAATCAGGATATTTATCATGGAAATATTTATCTAAGTCTTCAATTAAGATTTTAGCTTCTTCTGAAGTAATATGGCCTGCATTAGAACTTGCCATAAGACCATCTTTTTCTGTGACTGTATTACAACGGAAAATTACATCTCCCTCTTGAGTTTTAATTCCCATACTTGCAGATTCAAGTGGTCCACGACCTGTGTAAAATTCTAAAGGATCAGAACCAAAAATACTCATATTAGCTACATCAGAACCTGCAGGTAAAGTTTCTGGAACATTTTGAATTAAACCACATTTACCTTCTTTTGCAATCCAATCTAAAGCAGGTTTATTAGCTACTTTAAGAGGAGTTTTACCATCTAATGAGTCAATAGGATAATCAGATGCACCATCTTCAATAACAATAACATATTTCATAAAAGTCCGACCTGACCTAGTATTTAAGTTTAAGAATACTAATTAAGTCACTAATCATTGCAGAAGCAGTTTCAATAGAACCTGCACCTTTACCAATAACAGTAATATCTCCTGCTAAATCAGTAGTTACAGTAGCTAAATTTAAAGTACCATCAATTGCATAAGGACTGTTTTGTTTAACAAGTCTTGGAGATACTTTTAAACCGTTTTTAGAGACTTCTCCAATTAATTTAACATAATAACCTTCTTGTTTTGCAAGTTCAATTGCATCTAAAGTAATATTAGAGATTCCTCTAACTTCTACATCACTATAAGTAGCATCAATTCCTAAAACATTAGCTAAAATAACAACTTTACAAGCAGCATCAATACCTTCTACATCTTGAGTAGGGTCAGTTTCAGCAATACCTAATTGTTGAGATTCTTTTAAGGTATTTTCATAAGTAGTTCCTTCTGAAGTCATTCTGGATAAAATATAGTTAGTAGTACCATTTAAAATACCTTTAATTGAGGAAATACCACAACTTGCAAGGTTATATTGACATAAATTAATAATTGGCATAGCTCCACCAACAGATGCTTCAAATTTAAATTCAACACCTGCTTTTTCTTTTGCTTCATGCATTTCTTTATAGAATAAAGCTAAATGACCTTTATTACTGGTTACAACATCTTTACCATCTGCAAATGCTTTTAAAGTTAATGATTTTGCAGGTTCTGCAGTTTTAATATTAGTAGGAGTTGCTTCAATTAAAATATCATAATCCACAGCATCTAATAAGTCAATTCCAACTATATCGCTACCATACTCAGGATAATTACCTAATTTACCAGTTTCTTTTTTAGTTGAAACAAGTAATTTTTCATCTAAACCCTCAGCACAAATAGCAGAAGTAGAGGAGTCAGCAGCAGCTACAACTTTTAAATCCACACCATACTCTTTACTAATCATAGCTTTCTTCATAGCTACAACATTAGCCACACCTTGACCTACAGATCCAAATCCTAAAATAACAAGTTTACAATCAACCATAAAAACACCTAAACCTCATCAATTACTAAAAAGTCTTTTTCAATAGCAATTTCCATAAATTTAGAATAAGCAAGATCTCTTAAACCAGAATCAAACTCTACACTAATTAAACTTGTAGATTCATCTTCACCATTAAGTTTAATTTGTAAATCAGCAACTAAAAGACCTTCAACACTATTAATCCTATCAACAGTATCTCTAACATCACTATCAATCATATGCCCATATAAAATTGCAGTAAATCTTTCCTTCTTAACAAGCCCATCCTGTTCAAGAACAGTGATTTCCATCTCATCAAACCTTTCAACAACAGCATTTAAATTCTCTAACTCACCTTCTAAAGTAAGATGAACAGGAATCATACCATTTTCATTCTTATTCTCTCTACGATGAGCAACAGTAACAAGATTAGCCCCTAAATCTCCAACAGGAGTAAGAATAGAAACTAATTGACCTGGAACATCCATAATCTCAAGAACTAAATCCATTCTCATTTTAAACCCTCTTAAATCACACAGATAAATTATAATTTAATAAACATGAACTAATTAATAAATTAAAATAATTACTAAAAATAAATAATAAAGTTAATAAGTAAATAGATTAACTAATAGATTAAATAACTTAATTAATCCAATCTGCCTTTTTAACGATAATATT
>JAKSUE010000218.1 GCA_024409165.1 archaeon | reverse complement strand
TTTATAAAATGAATTAATAAAATGATAAAATAATAAAATTTTAATAATTATAAAAATTTATTTAATTGAGATGTGTTTATATGATTCTTGTAGATTCTAATTTATGCAAAGGCTGTGATATATGCATAATTACATGTCCTAAAAATGTTTTTGCAAAATCTGAGAATGTTAATAAAAAGAATGTTTATGTTCCTTATGCTGCAAATGAAGAGGCATGTACTAAATGTGGATTATGTGAGTTATCTTGTCCTGATCAAGCTGTTTATGTAGATCATGGGGTGAAATGATGGTTAAAGAATTATTTGTTCAAGGTAATCAAGCTTGTGCACTTGGTGCAATTAAAGGTGGTTGCAGATTTTTTGCAGGTTACCCTATTACTCCTTCTACTGAAATAGCTGAAGAAATGTCAAGATTATTACCTAAATATGGTGGTTCTTTTATTCAGATGGAAGATGAAATTGCATCTGCTGGTGCGATTATTGGTGCTTCTTGGAGTGGAATGAAAGCAATGACTGCTACTTCAGGTCCTGGTATTTCTTTAATGCAAGAGAATATTGGTTATGGATTTATTACTGAAACTCCTATTGTTTTAATTAATGTTCAAAGAGGTTCTCCATCAACAGGACAACCTACTATGTCTGCTCAAGCTGATATGATGCAAGCTCGTTGGGGTTCTCATGGGGATTATGAGCCTATTGCTTTATCTCCTTCTTCTGTACAAGAATTCTTTGATTTTACTATTAAAGCATTTAACTTAGCTGAAGAATATAGAGTTCCTGTCACTGTTTTAGCTGATGAAGTTGTTGGACATATGAGAGAAAAATTAATTATTCCTGATGATGTTGAAATTGTAACTCGTCAAAAACCTGAATTAACTGATGATTATTTACCATTTAAAGCAGAAGAAAATGGAACTTCTCCAATGCCTGCTTTTGGTGATGGTTTTAATATTCATGTAACTGGTTTAACTCATGATGAAAGAGGATATCCTGATACTAATACTCCTGAAACTCATGCAGAATTAGTTGAAAGATTAGCTAATAAAGTATTAAAAAATCGTGATAAAATTTGTTCTGTTAAAAAAGAATTCTGTGATGATGCGGAGATTGTTGTTGTATCTTATGGTTCTCCATATCGTTCTGCTGCTACTGCTGTAGCTCAAGCAAGAGAAGAAGGTTTAAAAGTTGGATCTCTTAAAATTGATACTCCATGGCCTTTCCCAGATGAAGAAATTGCAGCTATTGCTGAAAGTGCAACTGATATTATTGTTCCTGAAATGAACTTAGGTCAAATGGTTCATGAGGTAGAAAGAGTAGTTGCAGGTAAAGCAAATGTACATCTTATTGGTAAAATTGGAGGAGTGCTCCATAAACCTGAAGAAATTTTAGCTAAAATTAAGGAGATTAAAGCTTAATTATGTGGAGGTTTTATTATGGTTGATGAAAAACGTGAAAATCCATATAAAAAATACTTAAGAGAAGATAGATTACCTCATATTTTCTGTCCAGGTTGTGGAAATGGAATTATTATGAATGCTTTCTTTAAAGGTTTAGAAGGCACTGATATTGATTTTGATAATATTGCAATGGTTTCTGGTATTGGTTGTTCTTCAAGAGTTCCAGGTTATGTAAAATGTGATTCATTACATACTACTCATGGAAGATCTTTAAGTTTTGCTACTGGTTTAAAAGTAGGAAACCCTAATTTAGATGTTGTTGTATTTACTGGTGATGGTGACTCTGCATCTATTGGTGGAAATCATTTAATTCATGCTGCAAGAAGAAATGTAAATCTTACTGTAATTTGTATTAATAATAATATTTATGGAATGACTGGTGGTCAAATTAGTCCTACCTCACCTAAAGGAAGTTATGGTACAACTGCACCTTATGGTTCAAGAGATAATCCTTTTGACTTAGCTGAACTTGTTAAAGCTGCTGGTGCTTCTTATGTTGCAAGATGGACTACCACACATCCTATTCAATTATCTAAAGCTATTCAAAAAGGATTAGATAATGAAGGTTTCTCCTTTATTGAAGTTGTTTCCCAATGTCCTACTTACTTTGGACGTAAAAATAAACTTAAAACTCCAACTGCTATGTATGAATACATTAAATCAAATAGTATTAATAAAAGAAAAGCAGATAAAATGGAAGCAGAAGAACTTGAAGGAAAAATCATTGTTGGTGAGTTTGTTAATAAACCACATGCAGAATTATGTAATAATGAAGCAGAATTAGTTAAAGAAAATAGTGAATTACCATTAGCTATTAAATCTGCATTTGAGGAGTTGGATTAAATGAGAACTGAAATACGTATAGCTGGATTTGGTGGTCAAGGAGTTATTATGGGTGGAATTATCATTGGTAAATCTGCATCACTCTTTGATGGATTAAATGCAGTTCAAACTCAATCCTATGGTCCTGAAGCACGTGGAGGAGCTTCAAGAACTGAGGTTGTAGTTAGTGATGAAGAAATTGCATATCCTAAAGTTCAAGCTCCAGATATTTTAGTAGCTATGTCTCACGAAGCTTTAATTAAATATTATGA
Organism: archaeon; assembly: GCA_024409165.1. Taxonomy (GTDB): domain Archaea; phylum Methanobacteriota; class Methanobacteria; order Methanobacteriales; family Methanobacteriaceae; genus Methanobrevibacter. The sequence goes on along the minus strand of JAKSUE010000218.1, from coordinate 450 downwards.
TGATTTAAAAGATGATGGTATTTTAATTGTCGACCCTGATATGGTTGATGAAACTGAAATAGCAGATTTTATTAAAGAACATAATATTGATGTTTATCATGCTCCTGCTACTAAAACTGCAACAGATGATATTGGTCTTAGAATTGTAGCTAACATTGTAATGATTGGTGCAATTGTTAAAGTTACTAAAATTGTATCTGTTGAAGCTGCTAAAAAAGCTGTTTTAGACAGTGTTCCTAAAGGAACCGAAAAGAAAAACATCGAAGCTTTCGAAGCAGGTTATAATTTACTTTAAGTTGTTTTAAATTAATTAAGTTAATTCTTAATTAATTTTTCTTTTTTTATATTTATTTAATCATTTAGTTTATACTATTTTTTTAAATATGTTATTTTATGTTTAAAAATATTAATTCCAGATTTTGATTTTGGAGTCATTTCCTGCTGTAACTA
>JAKSUE010000217.1 GCA_024409165.1 archaeon | reverse complement strand
GCTTTCAGCACCTCTAGCAGATTCTTTGTTTGCTTTCTTTAAGTTTTTATATTGGATTAATTTTAATTGGAATTTTTGTAGGTTTTGTATCTGGTTTATTAGGTGTTGGTGGAGGATTCTTAATGGTTCCTTTACAATACTTCCTTTTCACCTCAGCAGGTATAGATTCTACTTTAGCTATGGTAGTTTCTGTAGCTACAAGTTTAGCAATTATTATTCCAACTGCTTCTTCTGGTGCTTACAGGCATCAGAAAGTTAATAAATCTATTGTTAAACCTGGAATTTCATTAGGAATTTTTGGTATTATTGGTAGTTTTTGCGGTGGATTAGTTGCTGTTTATATTCCTGTTTTTGCTTTAAAAGTCATATTTGCAATTTTACTTATTGGTATAGCACTTAATATGGTTCGTGAGTCTTTAAAAGAGGAATCTGAAGATGAAGATAGTGAGAAAAATGCAAAATTAAGTTTTAATATTCTTACTTTAGCTTGTGTAGGTTTAGCTGTTGGGCTTTTATCTGGATTATTAGGTATTGGTGGAGGTATATTTATCATACCAATATTAACAATATTATTTGGATTTAAATTAACCAAAGCTATTGGTACCTCTTCTGTTTATATCTCTTTAACTGCAATTGGAGGAGTAATTTCTTATATTATCTCAGGTTGGGGAGTTAATCCACTTCCATTAGCTTTAGGATATGTAAGTTTATTAAATTGGATTTTAATTGTTATATTCTCAGTTCCAATGGCTTCTTTAGGTGCAAAATATGCTTATAAAGTTCCTGAGAAAAAATTAAGAATAATTTTTGCAATACTTATGATATTTATTGCAATTAAAATGTTAGGAATTCTTCCATTTTAGTTTTAAAGTTTAAAAAGAGTTTTTAGATAAGTGTTAATTTATTTAAAAATTTTAAAAATAGTAATTTAGATAATTAGTAATTTTACTAATTATCCTTTTTTTAGTTTTAGCTTTTTTTAGTTTTAGTTTTATTATTATATTATTATTTTAACTTAATTTAGAACATTGTTTTGAAGAATGTAAGATATGCCCAAACGAGAATAAAAATAACAATAACTACAAATAAAGTAATTCTACTTTTTTTCATTTGTTTTTGTTTTAAAACTAATACTTTTTCACAATCTGGGGAACATACTTTTTCATCAAGTGGAATTGGAGTTCCACATACAGGACAATGTTTATGAGGGTCTACAGCCATTTTTTCACCTTTTATTTAATTTTATCTAGTAATATTTTTAGATATTTCTATTTATATATTTAATCATTAATTTTTTTATTTAGTTTTTTGATTATTTTATAGTTTAATAATTATTATTAAATTTTAAATAATTCTTTTGTTGTTTTAGTTACTGATTTTCCAAGTTCTTCAGGATCCATATCTTTGTATTCTGCTATTGTTTTTAAGATATGTGGTAAGTATTCTGGTTTGTTTTTATTGCTTTTTGGTTTTTTAGGGAGGTTTCTTGGGATTAAGAATGGAGCATCTGTTTCTATCATCATTTTTTCTGGTGGGATGATTGTTACAGCTTCTTGTAATGATTGACCTCTGCGTTCATCACAAATCCAACCTGTAACTCCAATATAACATCCAAGTGAGAGATAATTTTCTGCTTCTTCTTTAGTTCCTGTAAAACAATGAACAACTGCTTTTTTAGCCATTTCAGGATAAGATTCTAAGATTTTCATCATATCTTCATGAGCATCTCTTTCATGTAAGAATAAAGGCATATCTAATTTTTGAGCAAGTTTAACTTGTTCTTCAAACCATTTTCTTTGAACATCCTGTGGAGAGTAGTTTCTATTATAATCAAGTCCACATTCTCCAATAGCTACTACACAATCTTCTTCTGCAAATTCTTCTAATTTAGCTATTGTATTTTCATCACAGCTTTTAGCATCATGAGGGTGAACTCCTGCTGTTGAAAATAAAATATCTTTGAATTTATCTTGTTTTGCATATTCTTTTGCAGTTTCACTTGATTTTACATTGGTTCCAGTTATAATAAATTGATTAACTCCAACTTTTGCACTTTCAGATATGATTTCTGCTCTGTTTTTATCAAATGATTTATGCATTAAATTAAGTCCAATATCAATTAATCCGTCCATTTTAATCACGATATTATTTTTAGATAATTTAAAATTAGTAAGTAAATATAAAAGTAAGTTTATAAGAAAAGTAAAAAAGTCTCTGAATATTAATTCAGAGAAAATATTTATTTAATTTTTATTTTTTAATTTATTCAGAAATAACACGAGTTCCGATTTTTTCTTTGTTAATAGCTTTAACGAGGTTTTGAGGGTCGTTTCCATTAGCTATTACAGTTTCAAGTGCAGAACGTTTAATCATTTGAACTGCTGTCATATCAAAGAATTCGTAAGTTCCTGCTTTTACGTCTTTGTCTTTGATAAAGTCAAGTAAATCAGAAGCAGTGATTTCACTTACAAGTTCTGCATCATCGAATTTATTAGGGTCTTTAGTGAACATTCCATCTACAGAAGTAAGGTTGATTAATAAATCTGCATTTACAAATTCTGCTAAAATAGCTGAAACTGCATCTGTACTGTGTGCAGGTTCAGTTCCACCCATAACTATGATTTTACCACTTGCAGAGAATTCAAGAGCTTCTTGGAAGTTGTGAGGAACTCTTTGGTATCCATAATCTCCAAGAGCAAGAAGCATCATTTTAGCATTAATTCTGGTGACTTCAATTCCAATATCATCACATTTAGCTTCTCCAGCACCAAGGTTTCTTGCAAGACCAATATAATCTCTTGCAGGTCTTCCTCCACCAATTACAACGAAAATTTCATGTTCAGAACTTAATTCTTTTAAAATTTCACTGTATTCTTGGTATTTATCATGACTATAATCTTGTACTAAAATTGATCCTCCAATAGCTACTACTATTCTCATAAATTCACCTTATTTAAGTATTTTATTTTTATTTCATATTTTTAAATGTATTAATTTAAATAATTAGTTAATTCATTTAATAAACT
>JAKSUE010000216.1 GCA_024409165.1 archaeon | reverse complement strand
TGTTGAAGTTTCACTTCTTTCAATTGCAGATAAAACTGTTGCATTCTTACCAAGACATGCTGAAGGACACAGTTGCCCTCCACATAAAATCAACTTTAAAGCTAATATTATGGCATTAAAAAATCTTGGTGTAACTCAAATCTTAACTACAAATGCTGTTGGATCTTTAGACTTAGATTTAGGTCCAGGTTCTATTGTTCTTCCAGATGACTTCCTTGATTTTACTGTACTTAGAGACCGTACCTTTTACGACGACGAAGTTGTTCACATTGATATGACTGAACCTTATTGTCCTCGTTTAAGAGAAGCTCTAATGAAGAATTCTAATTGTATAAGTGGAAACATGGTTAATGGAGGTACAATGGTATGTACTGAAGGACCAAGATTTGAAACTCCAGCTGAAATTAAGATGTTTTCTATCATTGGAGGAACTATTGTAGGTATGACTTCACTCCCTGAAGCTGTCCTTGCAAGAGAAAAAGAAATGTGTTATGCATCAATTTCTGTTGTTTCTAATTATTGTACTTCAATTTCTCCAGATAAACTTACCATGGATGAAGTATTTGAAATCATGGAAATTAAAAAAGAAGAGTTAGTTAAACTTTTATATAATACAATTAAATCTTTAGAAGAAGATGATTGTGATTGTCATCATGCTTTAGATGGTGCAAGTTCTTAAAATTAATTTTAAATAGCTATTTTAGCTATTTTTTACTTTTTTTATTTTTTTATTTTTTTATAAATCTTTTTTTATTTTTTTAGCTATTTTTTATTCAGTACTAAATTTTTCAATGATATTTTCTAGTTTATGTCCCATTAAATCATTAAAGAATTTAGCAATATATCCAATACATATTGCTGCAACTACTGTACCTTCTCTTATTCCTGCTAAATGATTAAGTAATAAGAATGATAAAATTACGCCGATAATTACCATAGAAAGGTCAAAATAAGGTTTAGTTGGTCCAAATTCTCTATCTGTAACTTTACAAATAGCAAGTACAAAACCATCTGGAGCAAAAAGTATTAAATCTGCTTTAAGTTCAAATACTATTCCAAGTGAAAGAATAATGAACCCTGCTATACAAAATATCCATTGAGTTATATAATCTGTAGGAGTAAATGGTGTTAATAACCATACCCAAAAGTCAATTCCATATCCTAAGATAAAAACAAATGGTATTTGAAAAATTTGTTTATAATCAAAATCAGATCTAAGTATGATGATTTGTCCAATAACAAGAAGTGTATGGAAAATGATTGTCCATTCTCCAACTGTAAAATAAGTTAATCCTAAACTAATTACATAAGGAACACATGCTATTGGTGTTGTACCTAATCCTCCAAGAATAGATAATGCAACACCTAAAGATAAAATAAGCATTCCAATTATTAATATAATAATTCTAATAAAAATTTCTTTAGGATTCATACATCTTAATATTAGGTTTTATTTTATTTAAAATTTTATTAAGTTAGTTATTAAGTTAGTTATTATGTTAGTTATTATGTTAGTTATTCTGGGATAAATAAATCTTCTATTTTTACATTAAAGAATTCAGCTATTTTGAATGCTAAACTAAGTGATGGGTCGTATTTATTATTTTCAATAGCTACAATAGTTTGTCTAGTCACTTCTAATTTATTAGCTAATTCTTGTTGTGTTATATTTTCAATAGCTCGATATACTTTTAGATTATTTTTCATTTTATCACAATATGCTATTAATAATTTAAGTTTTAATAAATATTATAATTAATTATATAATTTATTATATTTTAATTAACTATAATGGACTCTTAGTTAAAGAATAAAGCTCGGAAGCAACCTTCAGAAACCACTGTCTCCGGGGCTCTCAGCCACGACCCCGATTCTCTGTAAAACGCTCTGTTTCCTACTCCTCTTCGTCAGCGCTTTTATTTAATTAACTATAATATTTACCTATAATTTACTTATAATTTAACTATAATATTCATTTTAACTATAATATTTTTTTCCAATTATGAAACTAATTAATGAAATGATTTCTACAATTATTAAAATCCATGCAATGTTTAATAGGTTAGGATATACATTTCTAAGAGTTAAAATTATGATTATTATATTTATCATTACTACTGTATTAATTGCATATGCAAAGTTAGATGCTTTAGCTTCAATTAGTTTTGTTCTTTCATCTTCGATGGTTTTTCCATTTCTTTTAGAGAAGAATTCATCTAACATATTTCTATTTATATATGCTAATGGTAAGATTATACAAGTTATAATTAATGCGATTATATAAAAGAGTATATCGGCTTTAATTATTCCAATTATCCATAATATTGTAGATAATGTGGAAAATAAACATATTCCATATACTTTTACTTTATTGTCCATTTTTTCACCTTTTTAGTTTTTATTTTATAATAATTTATTATTTGTAAAAATATGTTTTATGTAAAGATATCTTTACTTTATGTAAATATATATTTACTTTATGTATATAAATCTTTTCTTTTTATAGGGTTTTATATAGTATTATGAATATATATTCATATACAAAATTATTATTGGTGATGATATGGAAAAAACTTTAAAGTATACTTGTAAAACTTGTGGTTTTACTTGGATTACATTAAATGGAGAGCATTCTATTTGTCCTAAATGTCATAGTGAGGATATTTTATTTTTAGAAGAAGTTAAAGATTTGGACATTGATGCTATTTTAAGTCATAACAGACGTAGAGGGGGATGTTGTGGTTCTGCTCGTGGAAAAGGTCCTTTAACTTGTGGTAAACCTGCTCCTGATCATCATAATCCTGATGAACCTCATAATCCAAAGACCTGTTGTGGTCATAAAGCTTAAATTATTTTATTAAATATTTTTTAATAGATAATTTATTAGTTGGTGCCATATTTACCTTTTAATTACTCCTACATATTTAATTCAAACTTCTTTGTATGGTGCCAACATTTATTTTTACTATTTTTTATTATAATTTCTTTATATTTTTTTATTTTTTTTATTTTTTTAATTTTTAGTTGTTTTTTGATTTTATTTAGATTTTTTATTTATTTTATCTATTGT
>JAKSUE010000215.1 GCA_024409165.1 archaeon | reverse complement strand
TTTAAAATATTGTGATATTTAAAAATAGATTAAGAAAACAGATAAAAAGTTAAAAAATTAAAAAAGTTAAAAAAGTAAAAAAAGTAAAAAAGAAGTTAATAAAAATTAACTTCTAAACTATTCCATAAAGATAGCTGGTTTGTAAGGCATTGCGTTTCTTGCTTTGTTTTGTGGGTCGTAGCTGTTATCTGTGTGGATGATAACTTCAGAGTCTACTTCTTCTTGGATGAATGCTTTTGCATCTTCTAAGATTGTAGCTTCGTCGATTTTACCAATGTATCTGGTTTTGGTCATTTCTCTTGAGATTTTTTTAGCTACATTAGCAATTTCTTTTTTGTTATCATAGATGTTTTGACCTATAGCTCCGCCCATGATTTGACCTATGTCAGGTTTTCCAACTTCGTCAGCTATTTTGTATAAATCCCATTTCCAATCTGGGGAGAGGTAAATGTGGATTTTTTCAGGATTAGTTTCAACTATGTTTTTGATTTCATTAATGTCTTTAACAATGTTTTGGACTAAGCTTTCTGCTCTTTCGGTTTCTTCGCTGATGAGCTCTTCATTGTATTTAGGCCATTCAGCTGAGGATACAAAGCCTTCTCCACCAAATTTAGACCAGAGTTCTTCTGAGGTGTGTGGGGTGAATGGAGCAAGTAATCTAATCCAGTTGTTTAAGACAGTTGAGAGTACATATATTACTGCAGGATCTTCTTTATCAATTAAGTGTTTGACTCTGTACATGTAATGGTCTAAGTCTTTTTTGAGTAAGAAGAGAGCATGTTGGAGTGCTTGTCTGGTTTGGAAGACTTCTAATGCTTCGGTTGCTGCTTTGATATGTACGTTTAATTGGTTGAGCATCCATTTATCAATGGTTCTTTCAAGGGTTACTTCTTCAATATTAGAGAGGTCTAATTTAGAACCTTTGATGTCTTCTACTTTTTGTGCGAATTCTCTGAACCATTCAAGACGTCTTTGGGTTCCTCTTACTTCTTTTTCTCTCCAATCGAAATCTTGCCATGGTTCTGCTGAAGCCATTAAGAAGAGTCTTACTACATCTGCACTGTATTCTTTAATTGCATCTGCAAGTAAAATTACATTACCTTTAGATGAGGACATTTTATTTCCTTCAAGGAGACCCATACCAAATACTACCGTTCCTTTAGGCCATTTTTCTTCAGGATATACAGCTGCGTGAGTAAACATTAAGAAACTTAAGTGGTTACCTACTAAATCTTTTGCAGATAATCTCCAATCTAATGGATACCAGTAATTAAATTCATTTTGGATTTCTTCAACAATTTCAGGTGCTACTTTAATATCATCACTATCAACACCTAAGAAGACTTTTTCAAAGAATGCTTCATTTAAGTCTTCAGGGTCCATATCTTTGAGATATTTAGCAATTGCATAGTAGGACATATACATTGTAGAGTCACTTAATGGTTCGATTAACCATTGGTCATCCCAAGGAACTCTTGTACCTAAACCTACTCTTCTTGAGTATGCCCAGTCTTCTAACCATCCAATGTAGTATTCGAAGTTAGGTCTGATTTCTTCAGGAATAATGGTTTCTTGAGCTAAGACTTGTTTGGTTTTTTCAGTCCATTCTTCATCTGAGTATCTTACAAACCATTGATTATCCATGATTTTTACAACACATTTGTTACCACATCTACAGATAATTGGTCTTTCTGCAAAGTCATACATGATATCTGCTTTTCCAGCTTTAATCATATCTGCTTTAATTTCATCTCTAATATAAGCTACTCTTTTACCTGCATAGTTTTCAATATGGTCACTAATGTATCCTTTACTATGTTCTGCTTTGTATAATTCATCAGTAGCATCTTGAACTTTAGGGTCGTTTTGGTTTTCAATTCCCATTCTTTCTACAACTTCTTGAGCTGGGAATTCTCCATAACCTTTTACAGTAACAACATTAATTGGTCCAGCTTTTTCTACTTCATCTTTAATATCATATTCTCCAATTAAATCTGCATTTTCTTTTAAATCTCTAAGTGCAATATAATCTGCAGGAGCGTGTGCAGGTACAGAAAATACAGTTCCACTACCATATTCAGGGTCTACGAAACTTGCAGGGAATATTGGTAATGGTTCACCGTTAAGTGGGTTTTCTACATATTTACCAATTAATGGTTTAGGGTCAACATCACCTAAAATTTCAAGTTCATGTTGATTAGATAAGTTAAGGAAAGCTTCATTTGAAATAATCCAGTTTTCACCTTCACAAGCACCAGCTTTTACTTCAACTTTAATATAGTGAACTTCAGGGTTTAACCATACATTAGTTGCAGCAAAGATAGTTTCAGGTCTAAAGGTTGCAGGTACGATGTATAAGTTTTCATCTACTTTGAATTTTACAAGAGTTAATTCATTAACACCTACACCTTCACCTTCTAAAAGGTCGTGGTCTCCAACTGGGTTTTGACAGTTAGGACAGTATTTAACTGGGTGTTCACCTTGTTTAATTAAACCAAGGGATTTAAGTTTTTTAGCTTGCCAAGTAATAAATTTTTTATAAGTAGGATCAATAGTTCTAAATTCTCTTCTCCAATCAATAGAGTAACCCATATCACTCATTACATTGTGGTATTCATTACTGAAGTATTTTACAATGTTAATTGGGTCTTCTAAGGTTGGGAGTTGTTCTTTAGGAACTTTGTGAACTCTTTCATATAAATCAAGAGTCCATGGGTCTTTTCTTTTGATTCTATCAGCAATTCCAATAACAGGTGCACCAGTTACGTGCCATGCCATTGGGAATAAAACATTATATTGTTGCATTCTTTTAAATCTTGCAAATACATCTGGAACAGTGTAAGTTCTTCCGTGTCCAATATGCATAGCTCCACTTGGATATGGATAAGCTACAGTTAAGAATAATTTTTCTCTTTCATCAGGATTGGACTGAAATAGCTTTGCATCTTCCCATTTTTTCTGCCATTTCTTTTCTATTTCATTATTAGTCACTAAATCACACCATTGTAATTTTTTGATAATTTATAAGTATTATGTTGAATATTGTTTAAAATTAATAATTTTTAAGATGGATAATAATTAATGATTTTAAAAATTAATTTAAAGTTAATTTA
>JAKSUE010000214.1 GCA_024409165.1 archaeon | reverse complement strand
CATATTTTTAATAGAAAAGTTTTAGATGAGATTTCTACTAACGATGATGATAAATATGTTAGAAATGTAGCTATTAAGCGTTTAAAATTATTAAATAAATAGTATTATCCATTAATATACTTAAAATAAATAAAAAATTATAAAAATAAATAAAAAATAATTAAAATAAATTTAAAATTTTAATAAAAAAGTAAAAAGAAGTTTTAATATTGTTTTTCTAAAACTTCTTTAAGGAATTTTCCTGTGTAAGTGTCAGTTTCAGCTACTTCTTCAGGAGTTCCTGTAGCTATGACTTTACCTCCACCATCTCCACCTTCAGGACCAAGATCAATGATATAATCTGCTGTTTTAATAACGTCTAAATTGTGTTCAATTACTACAACAGAGTTTCCTTTTTCAGTTAATCTGTCTAAAACACTGAGTAATCTTTTAATATCATCAAAGTGAAGACCTGTGGTTGGTTCATCAAGAATATATAATGTATTTCCAGTTCCTACTTTTGAGAGTTCTTTAGCTAATTTTACTCTTTGAGCTTCACCACCTGAAAGTGTGGTTGCTGGTTGACCGAGTTTAATATAACCTAAACCGACATCAGAGAGAGTTTGGAGTTTTTTAGCAATTTTAGGGACATTTTCAAAGAATTCTAATGCTTCATCAACAGTCATTTCTAATACTTCGTAAATGTTTTTACCTTTGTATCTGATATCTAAGGTTTCTTCGTTATATCTACGGCCTTTACAGACTTCACAAGGTACAAATACATCTGCTAAGAAGTGCATTTCAATTTGAATAATTCCATCACCGAAACAAGCTTCACATCTTCCTCCTTTTACATTAAAACTGAATCTTCCAGGTTTATAACCTCTTGCTTTAGCTTCAGGAGTTTCTGCAAATAGTTCTCTGATTGGTGTGAAAACTCCAGTATAAGTAGCGGGATTAGAACGAGGAGTTCTACCAATAGGAGTTTGAGTAATACGGATAACTTTATCGATATTTTCAGTTCCTTCAATAGAATCATGTTTTCCAGGATGCATGTATTTTCTGTTGATTTCAGTAGATAATCCTTTATATAAAACTTGATTAATTAAACTACTTTTACCAGATCCACTTACACCTGTGACACAAGTAAATACACCAAGAGGAATATCAACATCAATATTTTTTAAATTGTTATGTTGAGCTCCTTTTACTGTTAAAAACTTACCATTACCTTTTCTACGTTCTGTATTAACTGGTATAAATTTCTCACCAGATAAGTATTTTCCTGTAATTGAGTTTGGAGAATCTATGATTTCTTGTGGTGTTCCAAAGGCAACAATTTTACCCCCATGTTCTCCAGCACCAGGACCTATATCAATAAGATAATCTGCAGAAAGCATTGTTTCTTCGTCATGTTCAACAACAATTAATGTATTACCAATATCTCTGAGGTGTTTTAAAGTCTCAATAAGCTTTTGATTATCTCTTTGGTGTAAACCAATACTTGGTTCATCAAGAATATAAAGAACTCCAACAAGACCAGAACCAATTTGAGTAGCTAATCTAATTCTTTGAGCTTCACCACCAGATAAAGTACCAGATGCTCTGCTCATTGAAATATAATCTAAACCTACATCAACTAAAAACTTCAATCTGGATTTAATTTCCTTTAAAATCTCTTTTCCAATGAATATTTGTCTTTCTGTAAGTTCTAAATCTTGGAAGAATTGATAACTGTCTTTAATAGCCATATCACAAACATCTATAATAGATTTATCTCCAACAGTAACAGCTAATGCTTCAGGACGGAGTCTTTTACCTCCACAAACACTACATTTCCTATCACTCATAAATTTAGAGATATATTTACGATTATAATTTGATTTAGTTTCAATATATAATCTTTCCATTCTTGTAATTACACCCTCAAATTTACGATTAACATGATAAGAACGGTTTCTTCTCATAAATGAAAACTGAATTTTCTCATTAGTTCCATAAAGAATTATATTTTGAATCTCATCAGGTAAGTCTTTAAATGGTGTATCCATACTGAAATTAAAGTGATTTGCAACAGCTTGAAGCATTTGATAATAATAATTTTCCTTTTTATTTGACTTAGACCATGGAACAATTGCTCCTTCTTCAAGTGATAAATTTCTATTAGGAACAACTAAATCAGGGTTCATTTCCATTTTACTTCCAATACCGTTACATTCAGGACAAGCTCCTTGAGGTGCATTAAATGAAAACATTCTCGGAGAAATCTCTTCAAAACTTATTCCACATTCAGGACAAGCAAAATCCTCAGAATAAAGCTTCTCATAGTTAACATTCTCACCATTTTCATCTCTTTTTGTGAAAATAACATTAACTAATCCTTCCCCAAACTTAGTTGTAGTCTCTAAAGAATCTGTTAATCTTCTCTTAAAATCAGTTCCTTCTTTAATAACAAGTCTATCTACAACAAGTTCAATAGTATGTTTAAAGTTCTTACCTAACTCAATATCTTCATCAAGATCTCTTATCTCACCATCAATACGAGCTCTAACAAACCCATTCTTTCTGAAATCTTCAATTATTCCTTTATGCTCACCTTTACGGTCTTTAATAACAGGAGCAAGTAATTGTATCTTAATTCCTTCTCCTTCATTAATAATAGTCTCAGCTATTTGTCCAACAGTCTGATGAGAAATCTCCCTACCACACTTTGGACAATGAGGAATTCCAATCCTTGCATATAATAAACGTAAATAATCATAAATTTCCGTAATAGTACCAACAGTAGAACGAGGATTATCCTTTGTAGTCTTCTGATCTATTGAAATTGCAGGAGATAAACCCTCAATATAGTCAACTTCAGGTTTTTTCATTTGACCTAAAAATTGTCTTGCATAAGAAGACAAAGACTCCACATACCTTCTTTGACCTTCTGCATAAATAGTATCAAAAGCAAGAGTAGATTTTCCAGAACCACTTAATCCTGTAACAACAACGAATTTATCTCTTGGGATATTAACATCTAAATTCTGAAGATTATGTTCTCTTGCTCCCTTAATAATAATCTTTTTCTTAGTTGTATCTTTTAAATTATCCTCCATATCCTCCACCTTCTATTTAAAATACTTAATATGATAATTTAAT
>JAKSUE010000213.1 GCA_024409165.1 archaeon | reverse complement strand
TTTTTTATTAATTATTATTAGTGATATCATGGTAGAATTATTAGCTCCTGCAGGGAATTTTATTTCATTAGCTAGTGCATTAAAAAATGGTGCTGATGCTGTTTATATTGGCCTTGAAGAGTCTAATATGCGTGTGAATGCATCTAATTTTTCACTTGAGGATATTAAAAGGGCTAGTGAGATGTGTAAAGAGTATGGTGCAAAGTTGTATGTTTGTACTAATACTATAATGAAGGATAATGATATTGAGCGTCTTATTGGTCAGTTTCCTTATTTAAAAGAGTATGGTGCTGATGGGGTTATTTTATCAGATATTGCTTTGATTGAGCTTGCAATTGAGAATGGTCTTGAAGCTCATGTTAGTGTTCAAGAAAATACTACAAATTATTATTCTCTTAAGACACTTGAGAAATTAGGTGTTAAAAGAGCTATTTTATCAAGAGAACTCTCATTAGGGGAGATACGTGATATTTGTTCTAAACTTAAAGAGAATGATTCTGCTATTGAAGTTGAGACTTTTGTTCATGGTGCAATGTGTATGGCAATTTCCGGTAGATGTTTTTTAAGTTATGGGCTTTATGGTAGAAGTGCAAATTGTGGAGATTGTTTACAACCTTGTAGAAAGGAATGGAAACTTAGTTTTGAAGAAAATAAGGATGATAGGGTTATTAATACTTCAGAATGTGATGATGAATCTTTTATAATCACACAATCTTATGATGATACTTATAGGACTAATTTCTTTTCTCCAAAGGATATGGCTTTAATTGAACATATTCCAGAGCTTATTGAGGCAGGAATCGATTCATTTAAGATAGAAGGAAGAGCTCGTTCTCCAGATTATGTAGCCACAGCTGTTAAGGTTTATAGAGAAGCAATTGACTTGTATAACAATGATCCAGATAACTATGAGTATGATCCAAAATGGATGGAAGAGCTTGAAAAAGTATTTAATCGTGGATATGATACAGGTTTCTATTTTAATCAACCTTATGAAATAAGTGAAGATAATCAGTCTAAATATGTTAAAAAGGACATTGCTAAGGTTGTTAATTATTATAATAAAGTTAAAGTAGCTGAACTTAAAATATGGGATGATTTAGCTATTGGTGATGAAATTATGATTCAAGGACCTACAACAGGTTCTATAACTCATGTAATTGAATCTATGGAAATAGATAGAAAAGCTATTGAATATGCTGAGAAGGGCGCTAATGTTGCAATAGCTATTGGTGAAAAAGTAAGAGAGAATGATTTTGTATATAAATTAATTCCAAGAGAAGAGTTTGAGGGTTAATTTAATAGGAGAATTTAAGATTAGTAGGTGATTTTTATGCAAAAGAAAATAGCTATTTATGGTAAAGGCGGAATAGGAAAAAGTACTACAGTAGCAAATATAGCAGCTGCTTATAGTGAAATTGATAAAAATGTCATGGTTATTGGTTGTGATCCAAAAGCAGACACTACAAGAACTCTCTGTGGTAAAAGAATACCTACTATTGTTAATACACTTAAAGATAATAAAAAGCCAGAACTTGAAAATTTAGTATTTAAAGGCTTTAATGGCATTAAATGTGTTGAAAGTGGAGGTCCTGAACCTGGTGTAGGTTGTGCTGGTCGTGGTGTTATTGTAGCTATGAAAAGACTTGAAAACCTAAATGCTTTTGATGAAGACTTTGATGTTATTCTTTATGATGTTCTTGGTGATGTTGTTTGTGGAGGTTTCTCTGTACCTCTTAGAGAAGATTATGCTGATGAAGTCTTTATTGTATCATCAGGAGAATATATGTCCTTATATGCAGCAAATAACATTTCTCGTGGAATTAAAAAGCTTAAAGGCAATTTAGGTGGAATCATCTGTAATTGTAAAGGCCTTGAAAATGAAGAAGAAATTGTCTCTAAATTTGCAGAATCCATTGGAACTCAAGTCATTGGAGTCATTGGAAGAAGTAATCTTATTCAAAGAAGTGAATTAGATGCTAAAACAGTTGTAGAATATGCTCCAGATTCCTCTGAAGCAGAAGATTATAGAAAATTAGCTAATGATATCTTTGAAAATGATAATTATTCAACTCCAGAACCAATGGCTGATGAAGACTTCGAGAACTTTTTTAAGTCTTTCATTGATTAATTAATTTTATAATTTAGTTTTAACCTATTATTTTTATTAATTATTTAATTTTTTATAGTTCACTTCTGAACTATTATTTTTTCTTTATATTTCTTATTTTTTAATTTAACTTATTAATTATTCTTTTTTATGTATAATTTACTATATATTAACTATTTTGTTAATTTAAAGGATTTTTAATGTATAGTTTACCATATAAAACTCTATAAGGGTTAATTTTAAATACTACTTTTTCTATATATTGTATTACTTATTAAAATTCGACTTTGTGTGGTATATATTTAAATAAATTAGGAGGTTTTTAATGAGTGATAATAATTTACCTAAAATAAAAATCGATGCTATGTATGATGATATTGATTATTCCTTTCAAGAATCTATAAAACTAAATGAAGATTTGAGAGAAGTAATTGAAGATGTTTATAAACTTGCATTATTGAATATGGGTAAAGTTGCATTAAGTAACTTTCATTTAAAATATATTGAGATGTTTGATAAGTTAGTTAATAAATCTGAAAATAATCAAGAATTATATAATTTATCTTCATCATTATCTTCTTCAATCAACTCATACTTTTTAAATTTGAATTCTAATCTATATATTAAAGATAAAACCGAATTAATTAAATTAAAGAATATTTTAGAAGTTTCTTTAATTCTTATGGAAGGTGTTATTGAAGATAACGATGTTGATTTAGCATATGAATCTTTTTTCCAAATCAAACGTAGAATCAAAAAAGGAAACTTTTATAAAAAACCAATTACTTCTTAAAAAATGTAATTTAGTATTTTATAATTGGATTAAATTTTTATTTTGTGGTTTAGATTTAAATAATTTTCTGGGTGGTTTAAATGAAAATTGAATCAATTCCAACTAATAATATGGATAAATTTCATAATAATTGTGATATAAAAGAATTAGTAAATATATCCTTAAATCATTTAAATGATGATGTAATTGATAATATTTTAAGTTTAATTAGTACTAATAATA
>JAKSUE010000212.1 GCA_024409165.1 archaeon | reverse complement strand
ACTCCTAAAAAATGCCATTGCTACCTTCTCATCAGGAATTTTAACTTTAGGATTATTTTCATTAGTCATAATTAACATTATAAATTTAAATATATTTAAAATTTTTGAAAAAAATTTACAAAATATAATTAAAATAAGAATAAAAATTGAATTTAATATAACTATAATTGAATAAATTAAAAAATAATTGAATAAAATAATAAAAAAATAGAAAAATCTTAAAATCAGAATCAACAAAAAACAACTATAAATTTATATATATCTTAAATCATAAATATGAATAATTTGGATTTTAAGCAATTAAAATTATTGTTAATTCAAATTATTCTTATATATTTAATTATTTTGAGGATTTATATGTTTGTGACAAGAGCAAAAGAATTAGTTTTAAGTGTCCAACACTTATTTGCTATGGCTGGAGCATGTTTACTCGTACCTTTATTAACTGGTTTAGATCCAATGGTTGCATTACTTGGTTCTGGTGTAGGTACTTTAATCTTCCACGGATGTACTAAACGTAAAATGCCTGTATTCCTCGCTTCATCCTTTGCTTTCATTCCACCAATTATAGCTATTGGTGCTGCATTTAATGGTGATTTAGCTTATGCACAAGGTGGAATTATTTGTGTTGGTGTAATTTATGTATTATTATCTCTTATTTTTAGAGTAATAAGTGTAGAGAAAGTTACTAAAATTTTCTCTCCAACTGTGGTCGGATCCATGATTGTTATTATTGCATTTAGTTTAATGCCATCTGCATTAAACAATATTATTTACATGGACTCTGCAAGTTTATTTAACCCAATTACCTTTGTTTTAGCTATTATTACTTTATTAATTGCTGTTGCAATTACTAAATTTGGTAAAGGATTTGTTGGCCAATTAGGAATTATTATTGCATTAATTATTGGTTATGTTTTAAGTATTGTTTTAGGATTAGTTGATTTAACTCCTGTTTTAACTTCCCCTATTGTAGCAGTACCTAATATCACATTACCTAAATTTGATTTAGTTGCTATTATTACTATTATCCCATTAGTTCTTGCTGTATTTATGGAACACATCGGTGACGTTCTTGTAAATGGAGAAGTAACTGGTAACAACTTCTTAGAAGACCCTGGATTAAAAAGATCTTTCTTAGGTGACGGTTTAGCTACTATTTTTGCAGGTTTAATTGGTGCTCCTGTAAACACCACTTATTCTGAAAATACCAGTTTACTTGCTATTACTAAAAACTACAACCCACGTTTATTAAGATACACTGCTGTAATTGCAATTATTTTATCCTTTGTTGCAATTATTGGTGCAGCTCTTCAAAACACTCCATCTTGGGTTGTTGGTGGTATTTCATTATATCTTTACTGTATGATTGCATGGATTGGATACAGAAACATTAAGAAAAACAAATCCTTCCAATCTACTTACAAAACTATTATTGTTGTTGTAATGATTGTTTTAGGATTAGGATTAAGTTTCGCAGACGATTTAGGTTTCCAATTAATGGTTTACGGATTCAGTTTACCTGAATTTGCATTAGCTATTGCAGCTATTGCAGGTATCGTCTTAAGTATCATCTTCACTGCAAGTGGTAAAATCGATGACTCACCATTAACTGATTACGAAGAAGCTGATGGATTCGCAGTTAAAAAAGAATAATTAATTTTATTCTTTTTATTTTATTTTTTCTTTTTTTACTGGTGTTTTTCTTCTTTAATTAATACAATGTTCCACTATTTTTATAACTACATTATTCAACTATTTTTAAAATTACCTTATTTCATTAATATAATTGACAATTTTATAAAAAATTAGAAATTAATTTATATTAAATCTAACATAAATTAAAGTGAATAACTATTATATTGGAGATTATAAAATGAATGAAATTGAATTAAATCATCCATTAATTACACACAAATTTGCTATTTTAAGAAATAAAAAAACTGGAACAAAAGAATTCCGTGAATTAGTAATTGAAATTACAAGACTCTTATGTTATGAAGCTACAAAAGATGCTAAACTTGAACCTGTAACCATTGAAACCCCTATGGAAAAAATGGAAACTGGTATGTTAAATGAAAATAATTACGCAGTAGTACCTATTTTAAGAGCTGGAATGGGTATGTTAGATGGAATTATTAATGTAATCCCTAATGCTAAAGTAGGTCATATTGGTCTTTATCGTGATGAAGAAACAAAAGAACCTAAAGAATACTACTACAAAATGCCAGAAGATATTAATCAAAGAGAAGTAATGATTATTGATCCAATGTTAGCTACTGGTGGAAGTGTTATAGCTACTATTGAAAGACTTAAACAAGATGGTGTTAAAAAAATAAAATTACTTGTTTTACTTGCTACTCCAGAAGGAATTAAAGCAGTAGAAACTTCACATCCTGATGTTAAAATATACTGTGGTTGTGTTGATCGTCAATTAAATGAAATTGCATACATCTTACCAGGTCTTGGAGATGCTGGTGATAGAGTTTATGGTACAAAATAATTAAAAGTATTTTATAATACTTTAATTATTCTTTTTTATTCTTTTTACTCTTTTTAGTTTTTTACTCTTTTTTTAATAATACTTACTAAATTAAGCTTCTTCTAAAATATCAAGTAATTTTGAAAGATATTTATAACGTTCAAATTTCCATTGTTCATTACTAGCTAAAAATGCATCTAAAACTTGAGAATTCATTTGTCTTAAAATAGATAATTGAATAATATTTTTAGTATCTGCATCAATTTTTCCTTGTAAAACTAATTGACCAAATCCAGTAACAATTATTGCAGTATCTAACATCATCAAATCTTCATCAAAATCATAATCTAAAATTAATTTACGAATATTCTCTTCTTCAAGAATAGAATCATTAAAATCATTTAAATTAAGTTCCCAACATTCTAAAATCCATTCAAAACATTTAATAATTGGAGTTTCTGGATTTTCCCTAATCCAAGTACATAACTCCTCAAAAGCAATATAAGCATCCTCAGTTCCAAAAGGAGCTAATTCATCTCTAACATTCCAAAAAAATTCATAATTAGCTATTTCAATAGCTCTCGGATGAGGAATTTCTCCATAAAAATATTTAGCTACTTTTGAATAATCATAACCTTCTTTCAAACTATCCACAATACCACTACACATTTAATAATAAAT
>JAKSUE010000211.1 GCA_024409165.1 archaeon | reverse complement strand
AAACTATTTAAATTCTTAATTTTTTAATTAATGTTTTTTAATTTTAAATTTTTTTCTGAATTTCCATTTGTTGATTAAGGATATTTGCTTGGTAAGTTGTTACTGCTGCTGAAATTGCAGCTATGTGTTCGTCTTGAGTGAAAAGAGATTTTAAACGGTTAAGTCTTTTTTCATTTTCAATAAGAACAGTTTCCATTTCTTTTTCAACTTCTGCTTTATGTTCATCAACAAAGTGGGTGTGTAAATCTCCTTTAAGGAATGATTCGTTTCTTAAAATTGCAGAATGGAATGGTAATGTGGTTTTTACACCTAAAATGACATATTCGCTTAATGCTCTTTGCATTCTTTTTATTGCCATATTTCTATCTCTACCATTAGCAACTAATTTTGAAATCATAGAATCATAAATTGCAGGGATTTTATATCCAGTGTATACTCCACTATCTAAACGTACACCAGGACCTCCTGGAGAGTGATAATGAGTAATTTTACCTGCATTTGGAGCAAAGTCATTTAATGGATCTTCTGAATTGATACGACATTCAATTGCATGACCTTTAATTTCAATGTCTTTTTGTTCATATTCAAGTTCTAAACCAGCAGCTACTTTAATTTGTTCTTTAAGTAAATCTGTACTGGTTACAATTTCAGTAATTGGGTGTTCTACTTGAATACGTGTATTCATTTCAAGGAAGTAGTATTCTCCATTTTCATATAAGAATTCTATAGTTCCTGCACTTGAATAACCAATAGATTTTGCAGCTTTTACAGCACTTTCACCCATTCTTTCTCTTAATTCTTCAGTCATAATTGGTGAAGGAGCTTCTTCAAGTAACTTTTGATGTCTTCTTTGAATAGAACATTCTCTGTCACCTAAATGGATTACATTTCCATGTTTATCTGCTAAAACTTGGAATTCAATATGTCTTGGTTTTTCTAAATATTTTTCAATAAATACAGTTGAGTCACCGAAGTTTTTCTCTGCAAGGTTTTGTGTGGTTTCAATAGCTTTTACTAATTCTGCTTCTTCATAAACAGCTTGCATTCCTATTCCACCACCACCTGCTGAGGATTTAACAATAACTGGATAACCAATGTTTCTTGCTATTTCAACAGCTTCATCAATGTCACTTACACCATCAGCAGTACCTTCAATTACAGGAACACCTGCTTTTTTCATAAGTTGTTTAGAAGTAATCTTATCTCCCATTTCTTGAATAGCTTTTCCACTTGGTCCAACTAAAGTAATTCCATGTTTTGCACATTCTTTCCCAAATTCAGGATTCTCAGCTAAAAAACCATAACCTGGGTGAATTGCATCACATCCAGTCTCAACAGCTGCATTAATAATTTTATCAATATTTAAGTATGATTCTTTTGGTAAAGGATTTCCAAGAGCTACATCTTCATCTGCATATTTAGTGTAAATAGACTTCTTATCTTCATCAGACCATACAGCAACAGTATTAATGTCTAATTCACGACATGCACGCATAATACGAATAGCTATTTCTCCTCTATTAGCAACAAGTAATTTCTCAAACATTCCTTGCCTCCTTATTTTTTAATAATAATTTTTAATAATTAAGTCAAATTAATGTAGTTTATAAATAATTATAATAATTTATTAATTATAATAATTTATACATAATTTCATTTTTTATTTCATACATTCTTTTTTTATACAATTCTTCTTCATTATCCACAATTTACTAAACGATTTTATAAAAACATATATAATTTAATAAAAAAATATAGGATTAACTATTTCTAACTAATAAAATGTTAAAAGGTGGAAATATGATTGGAAGACAAACAATAAAAATTAATAAAAGTATTGAGCTTGAAGATTTATATCAAATCATGGAGAAAAAATGGGATAAAGAAGAATATAATAATTTCTTTTTAGGAAGACCAACTCCAGCATCTATAGAAGAATACATATGTTTGCCTGCAACCCAAAGATTCATGGTAATTGCATATCCTAGAAAAGGAGGAAAACTTTTCTCTAAAAATGATAAAGTTGTCTTATCTATCTGTGACACTCCTGCAAGTATGAAAAATCAAATATTAAGTTCATTAGCAAGAGATAATGTTTTCACATTAGCCTATCAAATTAGTGAAGCTAAATCCAAAAACGATGAACGTAAAGGTCCTACTGAAGAAACTTTACAAAGATATACTGCATACATGAAACAAATACTCGAAGAAGAGAATTTAATTTAAAAATTAAAATTTTATTAATTTCTTATTTTCTTATTTTTTATTTTCTTATTTTCTTATTTTTTTTATTCATTTTTAGTTTTCGACAATAATCATAATAATAAATAATAATTATAATAATATTAATATAATAATTATATTAAATATTATAAATAGTGATTTTATGAAAATATCTAAAAAGAAACATCTTGAAATGATTTTGGAGAATGTTCCTAAACATCCTAATCCTAAAGTTGAGTTGGAACAATATTCTACTCCTGCTACTATTGCTGCTGATTTACTTTGGAATGCTTATTCTATAGGGGATATTGAAGGTAAAAGTGTGATAGATCTTGGATGTGGTTGTGGGATTTTTACTTTTGGATCTTTACTTTTAGGTGCTAAAACTTCTTTAGGTATTGATATTGATGAGGAATCTATTGATTTAGCTAAGAAAACATTAGCTGATATAGATGTACTTAATGCTAATTTTATAACTGCAGATGTTAATTCATTTAATAGCTTTTCTGATTTATTAAATAACCTTGATGGTGAGAATGATGTGTTTGATGATTTGTTATTTGTAGGATATAAGGCAGATGTTCTTATTCAAAATCCTCCTTTTGGTTCTCAAGAGAGAGGAACTCGAAATATAGATAGAAAGTTTATAGAGTTTGCTGTGAATAGTGCTGATGTGATATATTCATTCCATATGGCAAGTACAGAGGAGTTTGTTATTGATTACTTTAGGGATTTAGGTGCAGATGTGACTCATAAATTAGTATATAAGTTTCCAATTCCTAAATTATATGATTTTCATACAGAAGAATCTCGTGATGTAAAAGTAGTTGTTTTAAGAGCTACAACATTTTAATAATTATAATTAAAGATAATGATTTAATAATTATATTAATATAACACATTAATATAACAAATATAGAATATTATATTTTCAAAAGTGTTTATT
>JAKSUE010000210.1 GCA_024409165.1 archaeon | reverse complement strand
TCTATTTTAACTTCACATGGAATTGGCTCTATTTTATCAACACTTTTTCTATTTAAATTAAAATATAATTAATTCTATAAATATATTATTAATGAAAACTATATAAATATTATAGTTTAAATCTTAATATGTTTACTTATTTATTGTTTTTTTAATTATTTTTAGGAGAAATAACATTGATATCATTAGGAATTGAAGGAACTGCAGAAAAAACCGGAGTTGGAATTGTTGATAGTGATGGTAATGTATTAGCTATGGCTGGAGAACAATTTTATCCTAAAGAGGGAGGTATTCATCCAAGAGAAGCTGCAGAACATCATGCTAAATGGATTCCAAAATTAATTCCTGAAGCTCTTGAACAAGCTAATCTTAATTATAATGATATTGATTTAATCTCATTTTCACAAGGTCCAGGTCTTGGTCCTTCACTTAGGACTGTAGCTACTGCAGCAAGAAGTCTTGCATTATCACTTAATGTGCCTATTGTTGGTGTAAATCATTGTATTGGTCATGTAGAGATTGGAAAATTAGATACAGGTGCATTAAACCCTGTAACATTATATGTGAGTGGTGGAAACAGTCAAGTTATTGCTTATGAATCTGGAAGATATCGGATTTTTGGTGAAACTTTAGATATAGCTATTGGTAATTGTTTAGATCAATTCTCTCGTGATACAGGTCTTGGTCATCCAGGTGGTCCTGTTGTTGAAAAATTAGCTAAAAAAGGTTCATATATTGACCTTCCTTATGTTGTAAAAGGTATGGATTTCTCATTTTCTGGTCTTTTAAGTGCAGCTCTTAGGGCTCATGAAAAGGGAGTAGCTATTGAGGATATTTGTTATAGTTTACAAGAAACTGCTTTTGCAATGCTTGTTGAGGTAACAGAACGTGCACTTGCTCATACAGAAAAAGACGAAGTTTTATTATGTGGAGGAGTTTCTGCAAACTCAAGACTTCGTGAAATGATGAAAACCATGGCAGAAGAGCATTATGTTGATTTTTATATGCCTGAAATGAAATACTCAGGAGATAACGGTGTAATGATTGCATGGTTAGGTCACTTAATGTATAATGCATACGGCCCATTAGATATTAAAGATACTCAAATCCTTCAAAGATTCAGAACTGATGAAGTAGAAGCTCCATGGGTTGATAATCAAAAAAGAAAACTCAATCTCCCACCAGAATTATCTGCTAAAGGAGCTGAATCTGATATTTATGAAGCTAAATGGCTTGGAGAAGATGTAATTGTTAAAAACAGAGTCTCTAAATCCTATAGAATTCCTGAAATAGATAATAAAATCAGAAAACACAGAACTAAAAGTGAAGCTAAAATCTTATCTGATGTAAAAAGAACAGGTGTCAGAACTCCAATCTTATATGATGTTGATTTAGAAGAAAAATCTATAATTATGGAAAAAATCAACGGACATCTTGTTAAAGATATTATTGGAAGATTAAATCCTGATAAAAGAAATCAATTAGCTTACACAATAGGTGAAAATATCCGTCTTTTCCATGATGGAGACATTATTCATGGTGATTTAACAGGTTCTAATATGATTTTAGTAAATAACAATCTTGAAGATATCCCTAATAATTTAGCTATTTTTGACTTTGGACTTGGTAAATACTCAGATTTACTTGAAGATAAAGCTGCAGATTTACTTGTTTTAAAGAAATCTTTCCAAAGCATTGATTATAAAATAGCAAATGAAACTTTTGATAAAATTTTAGAAGGATATGGATCTAATAAAATAGTTGATAAAATAGCAGATATCGAATCCAGAGGCCGTTATACTCATTAATTTATTAAGATTTATTTTTAATTTTTTTAAATTATTTTTTTATTTTAAATTAATTTTTTATTAATTATTTATTATCAGGTGTCATAATGAAAAATTTAGCTAATTATGTATCAATATCAAGGATTGTATTATCATTATGTTTACTTTTCACTTACCCATTATCCTTAGAATTCTGTATAATTTATGTTATTTGTGCAGTTAGTGATATTGTTGATGGTTTTTTAGCTAAGAAATATGGTTCTACAAAAATTGGGTCTAAATTAGATTCTATTGCAGATGTTGTATTCTTTTTATCATTTTTAATAGTTTTATGGCCACTTTTGAATATTGGTTATTTTGTACTAATTTCTATTTTAGCTATTATTTTAATAAAAATAGTTTCATTATCAATTGGTTATATAAAATTCAAGCAATTTGTATTAATCCACACTTATTTAAATAAATGTATTGGATTTTTACTAATTTTACTTCCTTTATGGGTTTTAATAGTTAAATCTACAGGTATTATTGTGAATATAGTGAATATACTCTGTTTAATAGCTATTATTGCAGCTATTGAGGAGTTAGCTATTATTATTTTTAGTAAAAAATTAGATTTGGATTTAAAAAGTATATTTTCTTTATAATTTTCAATTATTATTTTAATAATTTTTTATTTTTTTAATTTTTATCATTTTTTATTAATTTTTTTAATTTTTTTATAGTTAAGTATATAAAAAATTGATTTTATAATTAAAAATATGATAACATTTATTACTGGTAACGAACATAAAGTTATAGAAGCAGAGAATATTTTCAAAAATTTTGGTGTTGAATTAGAGCATATTGATTTAGGTTACTGTGAACCTCAGGGGACTCTTGAGGAGGTAGCTAAGTTTGGTGCAAAGTATGCTTGCCGAAAATTGAATAAATCTGTGATAGTTGAAGATGCTGGTTTGTTCATAAGAGCTTTAAATGGTTTTCCAGGAACTTATTCACATTTTGTGCAAGATTCTCTTGGGAATCAAAATATTTTAAAACTTATGGATAAAGTAGATGACCGATACGCTGAATTCAGGTCAGTTATTGGGTATTGCGCTCCCAATTCTGAGCCCAAGGTCTTTTTAGGGCGTGTTCCAGGTCAGATAGCTCTTGAAGAGAGAGGAAATCTTGGTTTTGCTTTTGATCCGATATTTTTAGTACCAGATTTAGGTAAAACTTTTGGTGAACTCACTACAGAAGAGAAAAACCAGTTCTCACATAGAAGAAACTCTTTAGAACAATTTATTGATTGGTATATTAATCAAGAATAATTGTTTATATTATTTATTAATTAATCAAGAATAATTGTTTATATTATTTATTAATGTGGATTATTTATTATTGTATTATTAGTTAATGAATA
>JAKSUE010000021.1 GCA_024409165.1 archaeon | reverse complement strand
AAGAAAAATTACGTTTAATTAAAATAGAGTTATATAATCAGATAGAACAGTTAATGGGTAAAAATTTTTATTTAGATATAATAGATAAAATATCAAAGCAGCTATTTAAAGATTATAATGAGGAAAATAATTTGTATGCTTTAGAACTCTATACAAAAATTAAATTGATGCTTGAGGTGAAATAGATGGCTAGTAAACAAAAACATTATAATATAGATAGAATAGATAAAGAGGATGCAAATTTTAACCTTATATATGGAGAAAAGTCAAATGGTAAAAGTTATCAAGTTAAGCATAAAAAGGGTGTACTTCATTATTTAGAGACTGGGAAAAGATTTATCTTATTAAGAAGATGGGTAGCTGATATTACTACACTCTGGATAGAATCATATTTTAATGATGTTGATGTCTATAAACTTACTGATGGTAAATATGAAATGATAACAGTATATAGAAAAGAAATATATTTTTCTAATTTAGATGATAAGGGAAAAGTAAAAAGGGGCGAAAAAATAGGTTATGCTATGGCTTTATCTACTGAACAACATTATTCTGGAGCATCATTTTTAGATGTAGATTCAATTATATTTGAAGAGTTTATGGAAAGAGGTGGATGCTATATCAAGAATGAGGCTGATAGGCTCATGATATTCTATAATACAGTTGATAGAAAAAGAGGTGTTACTAAACTTTGGCTTGTTGGTAATACTATTTCAAGAATATGTCCTTATTTAGTTGACTGGGATTTACAAAAGGTAATGAAAAATCAAAAACAAGGTGATATAAACACTATCATTGTACATAATGAAGAAAATGATGTAAAAATTGCAATTGAATATTGTGAATCTTCTGGTGGTAAACAAATGGCAATAGGTCATGCTAGTAAAATGATAGATAGTGGTTCATGGCAAACAACACCACAGCCAAAACTAACTGATTCTTTAAAAAATTATAAGAAACTATATAGAATAATTTTCTTTTATAGTGGATTTAAATTCATGTGTTTATATTTAAAGCATAATATAACACATGAATCATGCTGGTTCATTCATCCATATTCTGGAGAAATAAGTGATAAACAATTAGTATTTTCTGATATCATAAAAACTAGCAAATGGTGGCAAAAGGATATTTATAATCCACTTATAAATAATAAGAATTTAAGAGAGTTATTAATGACATTTAAAGAATCAAATATATTTTATTCAGATGACTTGACTGGAACGGACTTTAAACAAGCAATTGATTTTACTATAAGAAAATAATATAATTTAAAATAAAGAAGGGATGTGATATTTATGCCTACAAGAAACAGTCAAATAATAATTGCAAGTGGTATAAATTTAGATAATAGTTATAAAAATGTATTAAGCTATAATGAACAAGCAATGCTTAATTTAGTTAATTCAAAAAAGATAACATCAAGAAATAATTATAGTTTTATAAGAGGAGAAAGAGAATCAATTTTAGTAGATGTTGCTTATGGTGATTTAGTGTATGCAAATTATATAGCATTTCAAAATCCAAATTATAGTAATAAATGGTTTTTTGCATTTATTGAAGATATTAATTATAAAAGTAATTCAGCTACTGAAATATTTTTTACAATTGATGTATGGTCAACTTGGTTTTCTAACTGGACTCCAGCAAGGTGTTTTGTTATAAGAGAGCATACAAATGATGATACGATAGGTGCTAATACTCTTCCAGAACCTTTAGAAACTGGAGAATTTGTAGTAAACTCACATATAATTGATGAAGAAATGGATGATGTTGTTTCAGATTTAGTATATGTAATGTCATCAACTGTTGATATTTATGATGGAGATGGAACTAGTAGTGATGATTTTAAGAGAGTATTTGGTGGACTTTATAATGGTATATATTCTGGAACTAAATATTATTTAATAGAAGCAAGTGGTATTGAACCAAAATTAAGAGATGTTGCAAAGGCTGGTAAACTTGATTTTATAAATGGCTTATTTATGGCACCAAGAGTACTTGCAAGAATACCAAGTGAATTATCACCAGCTATTGCTGAAAGTGATACAAGTGTTGATTACAGTATTTATATAGCTAAACAATCAACTATAAATGGATATACACCAAAAAATAATAAATTATTAACTGGACAATTTAATTATTTACTAGTTTCTAATAATAATGGTGCAAGTAGTGTTTATGAATATGAAAATTTTAGTGGTGATGATGCTAATTTCAAAGTACAAATGGCACTTACACCAGGTTGCTCTATTAGAATGATTCCTATAAATTATCGTGGAACACATTATGGAGATGAATATGGATTAAATATGGGTAAATTTCCAATATGTTCATATGCATGTGATATGTACACTAACTGGCTAACACAAAACTCTATTAATATAGCTGGTGCAAATGTTTCAAGTGATGATATTAATATTGCAAGTGCTGGTCTATCAGCAACTCTTGGAATTGTAAATAGTTTAGCATTTGGTGATCTTACTGGAACAATTAGTGGAATAGCAAATGCTGGTGTATCAATATCAAATTCACTAATAGCAAAAAAACAACATTCACTTATACCTACACAAGTTCGTGGAAACCTTAATTGTGGTGATGTAATAACATCATCAAATAAAAATAATTTTCATTTTTATAAAATGAGTATAAAAGAACAATATGCAAGATGTATAGATGAATATTTTACAAGATTTGGTTATCTTACAAATCGTGATAAAATACCTAATATCTATGGTAGAACTACATTTAATTATGTACAAATAGATTCAAGTTCTTGTATTGGTTATGGTAATGTACCTAAAAAATACATGGAAATAATAAATAATATAGCTCGTGGTGGTGTTACAATTTGGCATAACCATGAATATATAAACAATTTTGATGGGGAAAATAATATTATTTCAGAATAAAAAAGACTTATTAATTTAAGTCTTTTTTATTCTGTTGTTAAACTTGTAACTTCTTGTGTATAATTATCTATCTTACTAATTGAATTAGCATTAACATCTATCTTATAAATTGTTGGTGTAATTGTAAATATTCCATTATTATAAGATTGATTATAAATTATTTTATAAATATAATTACCAACAACACTTTCAACTACATATCTTGAACCACCAGTTTTTAATGGTATCATAAAATAGAAATTTTGATTATCTGTGTTTAAATGTATTGAGCATTTAAAATAATTATTTATTATTTTAGCATTTGGCATATTATTAACAGTTACATTATTATTTGCATAAGTATATGTTAAATATTGATAAACTGTCTTATTTGTAGGTAAAACACCATCAGAATTACAATTATTATAGATTTGTGTATTATCAAAATTTATAATAACATGTCCCTCATTATAGAATCTATTTGTTATATTTGTCCAATTTCCACCAATAATATCAATTGTTGACATATTCTTATTATATAGTGCATTTTCAAAATTATTAAAATTACAATAGTTTAAGCTTGTTTTATTATGGAATGATGTAATACACTTATCATTTTTATTTGATGATGTAAAATTACAGTTATTAAAAACAGTGTTTCCAAATTCTAAATAACAATTTTTATTATTTTCATTATCAACTAATAAATCATTTGAAAAATCAAAATTAATTCCATTAAATTCAATACGATTATTTCCATCTATATATAAACAATAAAGTGATGCATTTGTTGATGGTGTAATAGTAATACATTTATTATTTCTACAAATTAAAAAACCATAATTTGTATCATCTTGTAAAACTATTCTAATTTTATCTTTTTTAACACTATCAGAAAACATTATTGCTTGTCCAATATGTTTAAAAGGATAAAGGTTTGTTCCATACATTAAATGATTATTAGTTGATGGCTTTACATAAACTACAATATCATTTGCAATAAGTGTTTCATATTCAAAATTTTTAATTTCATTTTTAAATATATTAGTTTTGAAAATAGTTCTATCAAACATTCTCTCATTATATCCCTTCATGTGATATACTTGAACACTATTTAAATATATATCTCCATTTTCTTCAATTGCTATACTTTCTATTTCTCCCAATAATAATGGTATATCAGTTTCAAATGAGAATAAATTTTGAAAATTATTTCCATTTATATTATATAACATTAATCCTTTAGCTGTTAATCTATATATAATATTATTATAAAGTTTTAATTCTTGTAATATATACTTATTATTTGTATAAGGATTAATATCATTATTAAAATTGTCATTTAAAGTTATTACTTTGTTTACATTATTAAAATCATTCATTATAAATAAATGCTTTTTACCACCAATAGCTAAAACATTATTTTTATTATCATAACTAACACTTAATAATTCATCAATACCAGTAATTGCTGATGGTAAAGTTATTGTTTCCTTAATAGTAAAATCATTATAATCTACAATAATAATATCATTATTTTGTAATGTTTGATTATTTTCATATTTAACAACAGTTGCTATATATAATTCTTTTTTATCATCATTATATGCTATTGAATTACAGTGATATAATTCAAGATAACTCTCTTTAATAATATTTCCATTACTTTTACTCACTTCCACTAAATAAACATAATTTAATTTATTTTCATAAAATCCATTTGGCTGTACTGCATATATAATAGATGTTGGTGTTGTAACCATTCCTTGAAAATAACCCTTAATTGGATTAGTTTCACTCTCATTTGTAATATCACTTATATATTCATTTACATCTCTATAAATATTTTTTAATACTATTGTTCCTGTTTGCTTTTTAAATAAATAATTTGTTAAAATACTTTCTAGTTCACCAGTTTCAACCATTTTATCAAGTTTATTATTTACTTCATCTTGTACATCTAAATTATTAAACCAATTTATAATTTCATTTTGTGAACTACCAATTGCCTTAACATATTCAACTATTTTACATAATAATTCATAATTTGTTATTGCATCAAAATCTTCTTCAATAAAAGGAAAATTTTGTAAACAATAAGATTTAAATGGTGTTAATTTTTTTAATTCATTCATTGTATCATCTCCTTATACTAATTGATAAAATAAAGATTCTAAATCTTTATAAATCATTGTCATTATATTATTTTTTGATTCTATAAAATTTTTATAAATTGCTATTTTATCAGCTGGTGTTCTTGTAATTGTTTCTCTTGTTGTTCCAGAATCATTGACTTTACCATTATTATCACTTGATGAATCAGTTGTATTATCATCATTTAATGTATCATAATTATAATCAGTAATATAAGAACCATTTCTTACATCACTAATTTCATTTTGAGGTAGCTCTGAATTTCTTCTATCACTTGTTGATGCTGATATTCCATGTGTAAATGATGTAATTGTTGATTCATTTGTTGTTTCTCTCTCATCAGTTGTAACTCTTGATGTCTCTTCACCATCTTTAAATATATTCCAATCATTTGTTGCATCAAATAGTTTATTATACATTGGCATTATTTCATTTAATTTAACAGATAAATAAATTTTAAAAGCATTTAATGTATCAAAACCAATTCTCCTCATCATAAATTTATTTAGAATATTTATTTCAAATTCTTCTCTTGAAATTACATCAGATAATGGATAATCAAAATCAAATATTTTTCCTCTTCCAAATTTTGCAAGGTCCTTTATTTTCTTTTTTTCCTCTATATCATAATTTACAATTGAATTTAATAAAGCATACATTGTTGGTGGCTTGTCATTATCACTTGGTAAAAAGGGATACAAACACATATTAAATCTGTACGGATTCATCAATATCTACCTCCTCATCATTTTCTGGATTTACCATATTTGTTGGTAAATCATCATAATATGATACAATAATATCAATTCCAAATTTTTCTTTAATTTCAAGACAAGCCTTTGCTCTTGGATTAAATCTGTTATACCTTGATGCAATTGTTCCACCTAAACTAGCTGATACTTCATCTCTTATTTGTCTTTCTTTCTTCTGATATGTCATATTAGATATACCAATAAGTCTTAAATATTCATTAAATTCTTTATCAAATCTTTCATCCAGACTACCAGCTATATATGGAGCTGGCTCTAATACTAGAGTTGTTTCATCTAAATTAATATCTTCGTAAGTTATAACAGCCTCATTGAATCCATCAACATTATTTATCATGTCTTTAACACTTCGTTCTTTTTCAACTGGTGTTTTCCAGAATCTTGTAGTTCTCTGTTGATAAATATTGATGTCTTGTGTTCTTTTTATAAGAGCTAGTCTCTCACTATACTGAACAATATCCAAGTACATTGGATATCTTGAGTTATTATCATACATTATAACAAATTCATTTCTATTTAAAACTCTATTATATCCATTTTGACCCATTACACGAATTTTTGTAGGTCTACCATAAATATCAAGGTTACCTATATTAACATAAGGTAGAGCAAGTAAACCTAAATATTCATCTTTAAAAAATGCAATAGAGCCATCATGAAGTAGACTTTTATTTAAAAAAGATTCATCCAGATACATTCCTAAACCATCAAATTTAAAAACATTTTCAGCTAGACTTATAAGTTGTCTTTTATACATGTTAAATGTTTGAAAATTAAATAGTTGACTATTTATAAGTTTCTTTTTCATATAATCTCCTTTCTTTATAATAAAATAGAGTAAGTAGATATTTATTAATCTACCTACTCTGGTATTTTAATTATAATACTGTAATTGTAGCATCAGCATATTTAGTATCATCATAGATACTTGTCGCTCTTATAATTACTGGATTAGGGTCTTCAGTATCAGTTGGTTCATAATCAACTGGAATATGTACAAGTCCTTTAGTATCAACAGTAACTAAACTTCCTTCTTGTTCTCCTGGTGCTTCTTCAACTGTATAAACAACAGCTTTATTTGCAAATCCAGTTGTTGCAACTGTTGGTGTTAATTGTACATCCAAACCAGCACTCATAGAAAGTTCACTAGGATTAATTGTAACACTTGTAACAGCTGGTGTATCTGAAGTGAATACACAACAGTTAGCAAATGGACTTGTTGAAATGCAAAGCCATGCATGTAAGAAAATATTTCTATCTAAACTTGTTGGATTAGTAAATTCTCTTTGAGTTTTACCATCATTAGAACCATCTAATTGATAATAATAATCCATAAAGAAGTCATCTGATATAATTAAACCAATAACTGATTTTAATTGATTAATTTCACTATCAGTAAGTGGTTTATAATCATTTTTTAAAAGTTCAGCTAATCTCTTATTGTCTGTTTCAGAAAATGAATCAATTAATGCTAAATTTGTTTTAACTTCAGCCTCATTTAAGAAATAACTTGTTGCTAATACTTCTGTTGATGTAATAGCTTCTCTTTCAGCATCTAACATTAAATATTGATTTGAATGTTTAGTAGCTCTTCTTACACCAGCTGGATTATAATTAGGGCTTTTAAATGTCATCTTATTAGATACACCCTTCATTATTGATAAAATTTCTCTTGGTGTTTTACTATTATAGTTATCAATTTTCTTAACTGGAATAGTACCATCTAAAATTCTTCTGCATAATTGATATTTATCTACTAAATATTTATCATATGAATATGTTTCATATAAATTTGAAATTGTATCTTCAATAAATTTATATAAACCATTTTCAGTATCTTCAAAAGCTAATCTTAATTCACTTTCATTTACTGTTACTTCATAATATTTTTGATAATTTAACTCATGCATATATTGATAAACATCTGGTGCTTGAGTTTCTAAAAATTTAGATTTATCATTATAATTTTCATTATAATCAAATACTTTTGCTAAATCTTGAATAACTTCTCTGATTTGTTGTCCAAATCTTAAAGTTCCTCTCATTGCAAATGTATCCCATGGGTTCTCCCATCTATTTTCTTTAATTACAGTTAAACCTATCAAGTTAACTGTATTAATAAATTTATTTTTAAATCTATCATTATTTACAATTAGTTCTCCATAATGTTTTAAATCTTCACCTTGTGTAGGTAGATTTACTTCACTTAATAAATCTGGATTAACATTTAAAAAGAAACTAATAATTTCACTATTTGTTGTATTTTTTAATATTTTTCCCATTTATTTCATCTCCTTTAAATTTCTTTTATATCTATTACTTCAGCCTCTTTAGGTTCTTCTATATCATCAGCTGGTGTATCTTGAGCTTTATCAATAGCACCTAAAAATCTAGCTTTATATTTTTCAATTGCTTCTTTTTCTTTTTGATGAGCCATTTCAACTTCTTGTTTTAATTTTTCTAATTCTTCAGTGTCTTCACTCTTAACTGAATCACTAAAATCTTCAAGTAGTTCAATTAGTAAATCATCATTATCAGTTATTTTTTCAGTATATTTAGTAGCAAATTCTTCACTATTCATTTTTGCCATTTATTATTCACCTCTTTTCATTTATAATTATATATTAATCAGTAATTAATTTACTGTCAATACCAAATTTTCTTTCGGTTATAAATAAACCATGGAAATTTTTTCTTTTTACCACCATCAGTAATAGGTGGCTCTGGTGGTATTGGTGTACCATCATATATCCAACTAGTACCTTCAATATTATCAATACCCATATAAACTGTTGGGTCTAAATAATCACTCTTAACATAGGAAGTGTGCCAGACATTTCCCCATCTATTTAAATCTTGCATCTCAACATGTAAGTGAATTCCAGTTGACTGTCCAGTTGTTCCTTCATTAGCTAAAAATGTTCCTTTGTCAACACTTGCATTAACTGGTAGACTAACTGATTCAGCTAGATGCATGTATAATGTAGCATATCCATAAGTTGAACTAGATTCATTATTATCTTTTACAATAACCCAGTTACCTCTGAAATCACTTGTTCCTTTAGAGTGTATTATACCTTTTAAAATTGAATAAACTGGCTTTGAACCACTTGTTGCAATATCTAGTCCTCTATGTATTTCAAGCTCTCCAGTTACTGGATTTATTCTCTCATTCCACCATTTACTTGTTATTACAAATTCATCATTAATAAATGGTGCTATGTTTCTGACACTTGCCACTCTAGTAACCTCTTAATTTTTTATTTACAAGGTCTTGTACTTCATCATAGTTATAACCATCTCTTGCAAGATTAATTTTTCTATCTTCACCATTACCATAAAATCCAAATATTACTTTATTAGCTACATCATCAAGATTAATTTGTCGCTTATTATTTATTCCTAATTTTTCATTTACTATATTTTGAATATCTTGATAATTATAACCTAGTGCTGTTAACATTTGTTTTCTAGTTTCTCCATTACCATATTTTCCAGATATAACTTCATCAGCCATTTCTTCATTAGATAATTTTTTAGTAACAGTAGATGTATTATAAAATTCTTGAAATAAATTCATTGCAAGATTTCCTCTTTCTTTTGCACGATTTATTGTATCTGCTGGAATTTCATAATATTTACAAAATTTATATGCTGAATCATATGCACCTTGTTTTGTATTAGGTACAGTCTTTATAAATTCCCATGTTTGCTTATAGTCATTTGTAAGCTCATATATCATAAAATCAAGTTGTACATATGCATCTTGATAATCTAAATTTCTATCTGATGCATATTTAATCAATTTATCTTTTCTTGTTTTATACCATTGGCATAATCCAAAAGATAAACCACCATCCCCAACAGCTTTAGAATTATAACTTGATTCCTTGCTAATATTTGCAAGTATTCCAGACACTGTTGCAACTCTTAAATTTTTATTTTTTAAATAATCAAAATATTCTTCTTTTTTACCCATAATTTTTCTCCTTTTTTTTAAAAATTATCCTTATCAGTTGGATTATTTAATCCAGCTAAAATATTAACAACACTTGCTAACATTGTAGCTGTTGCCTTAAATTTTCCAGATAAATCTGGACTCATTGCTATCATATATGTCTCTAATATACTTATTAGTTGTAAGATAACAATTGGACTTTTTAATCTGTTAAAAATATCTTTCACCTTCTTCATCTCCCTATATTAATATAACACATCAAACTCAAACATTGCAAACTCATGTGATTTTATATTACAAGAATAATAGGAGATTTTTAATAAAAGAACTTTATCTTTTTCTTAAAAGTAAAATTGGCATACAATTGAAATTAATGTTTTTTAATTAAAAAGTGTTTAGATTATAATAAACTAAAACCTAAACACTTATTGCTTGAATTTGATATACTCTTTTCAATTATTTTAATTTTAGTTCCCTTTATACTTTCTTTTCCAAAATCTCTAATATAGTTAATCATTTGTAATGTAAACATTTTTGATGCTGTTACATATGATTTATCATCTTTATCTATTAATATACAAACCATACTTCTTTCAAACTCTGTTGCAACTTCCATTGTTTCATCATCTAATACTTCTTTTTCTCTTTGATAAATTTTAACTAATACATCAGATAATTCAATTTCTTTACCCTTGCATTCATTAATTTTAAAATCACATTCATTATCAAGATTAAATATTTTTTTCTTATCTGTTAGTGTAGTAAATACACTTCTTGTTGATTTAGAATTATTATTTAAATTCTCAACAGCATTAATTTGATATTCTTCCTTTACTTCCATAATTTCATTTTTTGTCTCGTTTTCTTTCATTTTTCTCTCCTCTTTCTTTAATTCTTAAATAAGGAACAGATGGCTTAGATAGAATAACACAGTAGCTTATATTTATTAGGTGTTATTTTCATCTGTTCTTATATATGTAACGATAAGAGTTAATGTCAACTATTAATTTTTTCTCTTATCGTAATTTTATTATATAATAGATTTTATTAAAAATCAACCATTTTTATTAAAGTTAACTAATAAGATACACATGATAGATTTATAAATTATTTACTTGTGGTTAATATGTTTTAGGAGACATAGGAGACAATTTTTTGTCTCTTAATTTAATTTTTGTATATTAAAAAGTTAACTTGTAGTAGGTACACAAGCAGTTAAATCTGGTTGCAAGAGGTTAACAAATTTTTGAAAGCCTTATAGTTATTGGCTTTGTGGGTGGCAAGAGTGTTAACAAGTGGGAAAATCGTGAAAAAGTTTACAACTGGTATTAT
>JAKSUE010000209.1 GCA_024409165.1 archaeon | reverse complement strand
GAAAAATAACCTAAAAAATAAAAAAACCCCCAACAATCACCCATATCTAAAACAAAAAGTTTACCATACTTTAAACATGGTAAAACCCACTAAAATTAACTAAAATATTTATTAAGTAGAAAATACAGAACTATAATTATATATGTGGTGATATAAAATGATTAGTAGTCAAATAAACAACAACTACAGGATCCAAATCCCTGTAGAAATAAGAAAAAAACTAAAAATAAAAAGAACAGACTCAGTTGAATGGAAAATAAATGAAAAAGGCAATGTAGAACTTGAATTCAAAAAAGAATCCAAAAACATTTCCCTAAATCTAAACTCCTTCAAACACTAAAAAAACAAATTTCACCACATACCCCCATTTTACAACAAAACCTAATCAAATAAACCCTTAAAGATAATTATAAATATTATAAAAAACAAACAAAGAAACACTGATTAATATAAAATTTGGGTTAGGGTATTTTTATAAATACCCTAATTACGAAGTTCTTTTTTTAAAATCTTTAACACTAAAAAACTATTTTTAAATAATTTCAAACATCTAAAAAACCTAATTTTAAAATAACTATATTAATGATAATAAATAAAAATAACATTATTATATAATATATAATATAAGAAATCATAAGATTAAAAATGATGATTAAAATGAATAGTGAAAAATTACTCTATGAAGGAAAAGCTAAAAGTGTTTTCCAAGGCGAAAATGACGATGAAGTTATTATTAAATTCAGAGATGACATGACTGCAGGAGACGGTGCACGTAAAGAAAGTATGAACCAAAAAGGTTACCTTAACTCAATCTTATGTGCTAAAATCTTTGAAATCATGGAAGAAAACGGTGTAAAAACCCAACTCGTTGAACTTAATGAACCATGTGTCATGACTGCTAAAAAATTAGATATGATTCCAATTGAAGTTATTGTAAGAAACATAGCTACAGGAAGTATTGTCCGTAAATTCCCATTTGAAGATAAAACTCCATTTAACCCACCACTCATACAAATGGACTTCAAAGACGATGAATACCACGACCCAATGTTAAACGACGCAATTGCAAAAGCATTAGGAATAGTCACTCAAGAAGATCTTGACCAACTCAGAGCACTTGCTCTTAAAGTAAATGAAATCATGAGTAAAATGTTCAAAGACATTGGAATTATCCTTGTTGACTTTAAAATCGAATTTGGTAAAGACAAAGATGGAAATATAATCCTTGGTGATGAAATCAGCCCAGATAGTTGTAGATTATGGGATGCTGAAACCCTTGATATGCTTGATAAAGAATTATTCAGACAAGGAAAAGATGATGAAGTTATCGATGCTTACGAAGAAGTATTCAACAGACTTGTAAGTGATGAAGATAAAGTCAGATATGGAATTAACTAATTAAATCATAATTATAAAATTAAAATTTTAATATTTTATAAAATTATTTTAAAATAAAAACTTATTAAACTTATAGGTGATTAAAAATGATATATGCTGTAAATGTTGCTGTTTCCTTAAAAGCAGGTATGTTAAACCCAGAAGCAAGTACTATTGAAAGATCCCTTGCTCTCTTAGGATACGAAGTTAAAGACACTAAAACCAAAGAAGAAATCAGTTTTGTAATGGACGATGAAAGTGAAGAAGCTGTAAGAGCAAAAGTTGACGATATGTGTCAAAAATTACTCTGTAACCCAATCATCCACGATTACGAAATCACTATTTCTAAAGAATAAACTAATTAAAATCCTAATAAACAAAAATAACTAAAAACTAAATAAAAACCTAAAAAAACAATAAAAGGTGTAAAAATGGCAATAGGAATTATAAGATTCCCTGGATCTAACTGTGACCGTGACGTATACAAAGCTATTGAGCTTGCAGGTGGAGAAGCAGAATACATCTGGTGGAATAACGAAGACTTAACTGATTACGATGGAATTGTAATTCCAGGTGGATTCTCCTATGGAGACTACTTACGTGCTGGTGCAATTGCTTCCAACACTCCTGTAATTAATGGTGTAAAAGCACTTGTAAAAGAAGAAAAACCAGTTCTTGGAATCTGTAACGGAGCTCAAATCCTTGGTGAAATTGGTCTTGTACCTGGATTATTCATCACTAACGAAGTACCTAAATTCAACTGTGAATGGGTTGACTTAAAAGTATCCACTAACAGAACCCCATTTACTAAAAACTTTGATAAAAACCAAATAATCAAAGTACCAATTGCACACGGTGAAGGTAGATTCTATACCCAAGAAGATGTAGACAAATTAAAAGAACAAGAACAAATCGTCCTCCAATTCGAAGGTAAAAACCCTAACGGTTCTATCGAAGGAGTAACTGCAATCTGTGATGAATCTGGACTTGTATGTGCAATGATGCCTCACCCTGAAAGAGCATCTGAACAAATCTTAGGTTCCAAAGACGGTCTTGAATTCTTTAAAGGAATGCTTGATTCTATCTAAATAATTTAACATTAATCAAAATAAAGGAGTACTCATAATGCCAGTATACTTAATAGGTGCAGGTCCTGGAGACCCAGACCTCATAACATTAAAAGCTGTAAAAGCATTAAATAAAGCAGATGTAGTCTTATATGACTATTTAGCTAATGAAAAAATCTTAGAACATGCTCCCAAAGATGCTAAAATACTCTATGTAGGTAAAAAAGCTGGAGAACATTATAAAAGCCAAGATGAAATTAATCAATTAATCATCAAAGAAGCTAAAGAAAATGAAAATGTTGTAAGATTAAAAGGTGGAGACCCATTTGTATTTGGAAGAGGTGGAGAAGAACTCCTTGAACTTGTCAAAGAAAACATTGATTTTGAAGTAATTCCAGGAGTAACCTCAGCAATAGGAGCTCCAACCAGTATGGCATTTCCAATCACACACAGAGGAGTAGCTACTTCTTTTACAGTTGTTACTGGTCATGAAGACCCTACAAAAGCAAATAAACAAGTAAAATGGGACTATACTGCAGATACATTAATAATTCTCATGGGAATTGGAAATATCAAAGAAAACACCACTGAAATCATGAAATACAGAGACCCAAAAACCCCTGCATGTGCTATTGAAAGTGGAACCCTCCCAAATGAAAGAGTAGTATTTGGAACCCTTGAAACCATAGCAGATAAAGAAATCAACACCCCTGCAATACTTGTTATTGGAAATGTAATTGATGTATTTAAACAAATCAAACAAATTGAATAATTAGATTAGATA
>JAKSUE010000208.1 GCA_024409165.1 archaeon | reverse complement strand
CTTATTTAATTATTTTATTAAATAATAAAAGTAAAATACTAATAAAATTAAAAAAATAGTGAAAATAAATTTTTATAAAAAAATAAAGAAAAAATAAACTAATAATTTATCATAAAGAATAGTTCACCAGTAAACTATTAAAATAAGCAAAATAAACTTTAATTACAAATTAAAAAATAAAATAAAAAAAGTATTTTATAAAAAAATAAAGTAAAATTTAGACTTTAAAAAAAGTCTAAATCGTTTAGAGGATTAGGAACTCTAAGTTCTTTACCTTCAAAATAACTAAATTCAGCATCAATATTTACAATTTTATCCTCTGGACATTCGAAGATATCATCAGTTAAAACAACGAGGTTTGCAAGTTTTCCTACTTCAATAGAACCCATAATATGATCTAAACGCATTCTTCTTGCATTAACCATTGTGTATCCATTGAGTAATTGTTTTAAAGTGAATTTAGCACTTGCAGGTGGACGACAACCATCTTCATATAAACTGAAATCAAAGTTAAGCATTTGTGGTTCTACTCTGGTCATACCGATTTGTATTCCTAAAAATGGACTAATACGAGTTAAACCAAAAGGATCAACAGTATCACTTGAAAATCCTACTAAAGGACCGTCTTCAAGAATTCCAGTATAATCCATCATGTTTCTCCAACGCTCTTCTCCGAAAAATTGTTTAGGAGCTTCTTCTGGGTCACCAGCCCAGTGTGGAGTGAAATCTACAAACATTCCAAGTTCGGCTATACGGTGAACATCATCTGGATGGATGATTTCACAATGTGCAAGAGTTACTAAAATAGACCAATCGTCACCACAGATTTTTTGTGCTGCTTCTACTGCATCACACATTACACGGAAACTTCCATCAGCTACACAGTGAACATGGAAATCGAGTTTTTCTTCATTTAAACAAACTAATACATCTCTTATTTGTTCCATTGTAGCATGTGCTTCTCCATAGTTTTTACCTTCAGGATCATTGTAGAATGGTTCTGTACTTAAAACATCACCAAACTCAGTAGAACCATCCATAAAGAATTTTACTGTATTACAACGAATATGATTAGTTCCATAGGTTTTTTGATATCTTTTTGCTCTTTCGATTGCTTCTTCAATATTTTCTATCCTATCAAGCATGGAACATCCATCATAATATAAATTTAATTCTCCTTTTTTGTCAAGATTATAAATATATTGTATATTTTCTTCAGATTCAATAACTGCATCCATAATACAAGTTATACCAAAGTGTCTAAAAGTATTAAATACAGGTTCAGCAGTTTCATCAGTAAAACATGTAGGAGGTCTCCAGCCAATTGTTTCAAAGACTCCAATATCTCCTACAGACATACTTTGATGACACCATCCAGTATATTCTCCATTTTCATCTTGTACAAAATGAGGGTCAGATATAGGACTAAGAGATTGAGGAACACCATTTTCATCTTTAAGCATTTCAAGAGCTACACTATTATATAAACATCCATGTCCTGTATCATCTTGAATACGAGCAGGTCTATCTGAAATAATAGCATCTAACTCTTCTTTATGAGGTCCTTCACTACCAAAAGTACTACTCATGTAACGAGCATAACAGAAATAAGGCCTTTCTTCTTTAGGATATTTTTTAGAAAGTCTTTCAATATTAGCAAATAACTCATCTTTATCTTCAGTAAGAGGTCCGAAAACAACCCATAAACCTCTAGCCATAATTCCTGGATGAGTATGAGCATCAATAAAACCTGGAAGTACTGTTTTTCCTTCCAAATCAACGACTTCAAATTCACCATCTTGAGCTTCAACAAAGATTTTAACTTCATCATTAGAACCAACAGCCACAAATTTATCTTCATCAATAGCTATTGCCTCAGCCCATTCCATATCAGGATTTTCAGTCCAAATTTTACCATTAATTAAAATCTTTTTAACCATTTAAAACACCTTTTAGTTAAAATTTACAATAATTAAAACATTAAATAGAAAATTTGTTACTACTTAAAAACTACTTAAATAGAAAATTTATGAGGCCCATCTTGTTCTTGTGTTTCAACATAAAGAATACGATTTTCTATATCATATACAGATTGATTTACACTTTGTTCAGAAGAGCATAATCTTCCTTCTTCATTAAAAATAGCTTCTCTTTTAGGATTAATAGCATATTTTTTAACTGTTTCTAAAAGTTCATCAAGTTCAGATAATGGAGTATCAACAGTTATCTCTGCATAATCAGATAAATCACTATACCAAGCAGGATTAGTTTCATCACGATAAAGATTAGTAAATCTTATTTTATGTAAAGTATCA
Organism: archaeon; assembly: GCA_024409165.1. Lineage (GTDB taxonomy): Archaea > Methanobacteriota > Methanobacteria > Methanobacteriales > Methanobacteriaceae > Methanobrevibacter. The sequence continues at coordinate 944 of JAKSUE010000208.1, read as the reverse complement.
AAGAAATCTTCTATAGTTTCTAATTTATCATAATTCTCTACAACAATATTATATCTTTCTAATCCTTGAGCATGAGGAGTTAGATTTGCTACTTTAGTTACATTTCCTTCTGAAGTAGTAGCTGTTGCAATTGTACCATCATCATTAAACTTTGCACCAGTCATGTAAAAATTAGCAAGTATATTACTTTCAATAACACTAAGTTTACCCTCTACAAACTCTAAAATGTAAGTTTTTCCTTCAGAATCTGAAATCATAAAATGTACAGCTAATGGACCTAAAGGATAAATATCACAATAATCTCTAACATATTCAATCGCTTCTTTAGCACTAGCAAAGTTATCTAAAATAAATCTTCCTAACATAAAAGAAGTTAATTTTTCTTTTGTTTCAACTTCTGCAACAGTATAACATTCTAAATCATTAGATGGAAGAATATTAATATTATAAACAAGGCCTGCTTCATTAATTCCTTCAAAAGTGAAAAATGGTGCAATTTTTACAAGATCCTCATGATTATTAATTCCATTAATAATATCTAAACAAGTTTCTTGAGTAAATTTATAACCACCAATACCAATATTTTTATATTTTGCATCATTCACACGAATTAATAAAGTAGTAGATTCATCATAAGTCAAATCATAACTTCTCCCATATAAACCATTTTTAGTAAAAGAAGTACAACCAAATAATAAATCTTCAAGGGTTAATCCTTCAAAAAAACTTTTTGCAAGATCATAATCCAAACCACTAAGTTCACATTCAAATAAAAATTCATCATGTTGTTTCATATTATATGGGTTATCACTCATAATAATATCTCCAGAATTTAATTAAAAAATTCAAAATCAAATTCAATAAAAATATGTAAATTAAGCATACTTAAAAATTAAGCCTATTTAACCATATTTTATTAAATTCACCTATGAATATTTCTTTAT
>JAKSUE010000207.1 GCA_024409165.1 archaeon | reverse complement strand
CTATTTTTATAATTTATTACAAATATTAATATTACTAAAGTATAACGAAGTATAATTAATAATTAAAAATAATGTAATTAAATGTAATTAAAGATATTAAAGGTAATTAAAATGAGTAAATATTCAATTGATCAAATAACTTTAACACAAAATCATTTACAAATGGCTCCAATTGAATTACCTCAATATGATGAGAAAGGTAATTTAAAACACATTTGTGAAGTTTATGATTTTAATGAAATGCGTGAAGATTATTTACTCGAACTTGAAATTAGAAATTACTCAGAAAATACTATTAAAACCTATGATTCTATTATAAAAAACTTCGTTAGATATATTGAAGATGAAAAGATTTTTGATGGTAGAAACTTCTTAAGAAGCTTTAAAAAGTATATTACAGAACTAAAAAGGTCAAAAGTTGTTACACAAAATTATATTTACTTAAATACTGTTGTTTGTAAAAAATTCTTAGAATTTAATCAAATCTATTATTTAGATGAAATTAAAAACCCTAAAAGAACCAAATCACTTCCTAAATCATTAAATGAAAATGAAGTTAAAGATTTAATCGAAGCGGTAAAATGGGAAGAAGAAACCAGTTTATACAAACAAAAAATAAAAATGAGAGATAAAGTAATTTTATCAATCCTTTACTCCTCAGGACTTCGTGTATCAGAACTTGTTAATTTATTAATAAATGATATTGATTTTGATGAAAGAACAATTAGAATTAGAGGTAAAGGAGATAAAGATAGAATTGTTTTATTTGATAAAGACACTAAAGAATTAATAGAACAATATCTAAATATCAGGGATAGCGACTCTGAATATCTTTTTATAAATAAAAATGGAAATAAATTAAGTTCCAGATATATCCAATTAATGATTAAAAAATATGCAAAAGAAGCAGGAATTGAGAAAAAAGTAACTCCTCATATCTTAAGACACTCTTTTGCAACACATCTTTTAAAAAATGGAGTAGATATAAGAGCTATTCAACAATTACTTGGACATAACAGCTTATCCACAACACAAATTTATACAAGTGTTGATATGAATACTCTTAAAATATTCTATGATCAAGCAAAAACTAAATAAAATAGTTATATTAAAAATATAATTATTATTATAATAAAAAAACTATAAAAAATCAGAATAAATTTTAAAAATAAAGAAAATAAAGAAAAAATAAAGATTATAAAAATAATTTAAAGGTTATTAAAATGAGAAGAAATCCTATAAAACAATCTATGAAAGACCCTGAAAAAAGAGCAAAAATGTATTTATTATTTAATGGAGCTATGATTGCAGTTACTTTTTTAATTGTTATTGGAACAATATTATTTATTTTAATATTAACTGGTGTAATAGGTTAGTATAAGAATTATAATAGATTAATATTAATAAAAATTATAATAGATTAGTATTAATAAGAATTATAATAGATTATTATAATATGTTAATTATAACTTAAATTTCTTCTATATTATTTTTAACCTTTTCACTAGCTTCATTTAAATTTGAAATAGCTACATCTAAGTTTGAATCAGCACTTAAAATTGTTACAATTGGCTGATTTTTTTCTATTTTTACATTTTCATAGGGAATATCATAAACATTATTTAATTTTAAATTTTTAACTTTAATATCTGAGTTTGCATATTCTATTTTTTTAACTGAGTAAATACAATTAGATTTATCAATATTTGGAATATCAATTAATTCTCCTTCACATGCTTTAATATGAGCGTCTAAAAGATTAATTCCTAAAACTTGTTCACAGGATTCATAAGTTCCTTGGAGTCTTGGATTGATTTCGATAGGGTATAAATCATTAATATCTATTGAATAATTTTCTAATGCATTTTTAGATAAAATAAAATCAACACCATTAGAACCTATTAAATTAAAGTATGAAATTAAATCTTCAGAGACTTCTTTCATAATTTCATTAACTTTATAAAATGAATCTTGATTTAGTTTAATTGAATTTAAATTGTTGAACCAATAGTTATATTTAGAGAAACTATCAAAAGTTAAAGGTAAAATATTACCATAATATATAAAATCATTTTCTGTGAAATTTAAATTATTAAAATCAGAACATGTGTTATCAACATTAGAATATTTGAAATCTTGACTTGTTAATAATCGAGTGTTTATGATATTTTTAGATTCATATTTTGTACTTAATAAAGATGAAGATAAATTTATACCAAAAATATACTCTTGCATTAAGTAATTTCCATTGTCAAAGGTATCAAAAAGTTCAGAATCTAAATTACTATCTTTTAATTTAGTTAAAGTTTCATTATTTAAAACAAAATTACCATAACCCCCAGATCCTTTAAGGGGTTTTAAAATAAATTGATTGTTAGTATATTGAGTAGCTATATCAATGACTTCATATATATCAGAAGGATTAAATGTTAATGGAACGTTAAATTTATTTTTAATTTTATTATAAAATTTAAATTTATCATTAACATTATCAGTTTTTAGATTCCCACGAATTTTATTTTTAAACTTAGAAAACTTACCTGTGAAATCATCAGCTGAAATACCTGTACTAAAAACAATTTTATCAATTGATTCAATATACTCTTCTGATAATTTTAATAATTTTAAAGGAGAGTAATTTTCTTCAAAAGATCCACAATTAAATGAATCATTAGAATTAATATCTTCTTGATGTAAAATATGTTTTTCAGCAAAAGGATTAATAAAATCAAGAGTTTTAAAATAGCTAACTGAAAAGGTATTATAATCCAATTTTAATGCAGAGTTAACCATAGGTCTTGTACTAATCCCCATAATAAGTAAATTTTCCATAATTTCACCTAAGTAAGAAAGTGATTATATAAATATATATTCATTTATTAGTATATTAAATTAATTTAAAATATTAAAAAATGATTAAAAATATTTAAAAAATACATTATAAAAAAGTTAAAATTCAGAAAAAATATTAAAAAATAGTAATTAAATAGTCCCGAGCGGAGTCGAACCGCCGTCTCCGGGTCCAAAGCCTAGAAGGATTACCACTACCCTACGGGACTATACAATTGATTGTACCACTATTAGTACAACATATTATATGTTGTATAGGATAGTATATAAACTTATCGGTTATAATATTAAGATTATTTTAAAAAATAAGGCAAAATAATAGGAAATAAGATAAAAAAGGATAAAAATAGGATTAAAATAATAAAAAATAAAACCTATATAACATAAAAAAATAAGAAAATAAGAACTGTATAAAAT
>JAKSUE010000206.1 GCA_024409165.1 archaeon | reverse complement strand
ATTAAACCTTTTTCATATTATTCTCATTACTTTTAACTATTTTTAACTATTTTTGAATATTTTTAAAATATATTGATTTAATTTCATCAAAACCCTTTGAAAAAAACGGACAATTAACTATACAAAGTCCACAACCTGTTTTATATCCTGTACATTTACGTTTAATAAGATTCTCATTTTCATCAAAAGCATTTTCTGGACACAATTTAATACAACGCCCACAATTTGAGCAGTATTCTTTAATCCAAAGATTATCATTTGATTTTTTAAATGGTAAATTTTCTATTGAACATAAAATAGCAAATAGAACAACATTTGGTCCTTCTGGAAAAATACAAATATTATTTCTTCCTTTAACAGCTGTATTTGATTTAACAATACAATTTCTTAAATCCATTTCACGATCAATAGGATTTATCATAACTGCCCCAAAACCATTTTCCCTCAAATAATCTAAACATTCAAAAAGACCAACAACAATATTTTGAAAATCATCATCCATCAATTCATGTTTATGAGGATTCGGCTCAATTTTTAAAATCTCAGGAGGTATTAAAGCCCTAACTAAAATAATATTTTCATAATCAACATCAAACTTGTACTTGAATTCATCTTCAATAGTAGTATAAGAAAGTCCTGTAAAACCTTTTGAATAAACAAAATCCTCAAAATTAGCTAAAAAATCACCACTTGCTTCAATTTTATAATTCTCAGGATTCTTAACCTTAGGTTTACAATGAAAAACCTCATCAATTGGTTTTGTTTTAGATTTTTTAATATTATTTTTAGTCTTTTCTAAATTACTCATAATATTACCTTAAAATATTAAAATATTATAATTAAATTAAAATTAAATAAGTTAAATAATTAATTAAAATTATTAAATTATTAAATAATCTCATTATTTAGATAAATTAAAGTCTAAAGACTCTCCAACAAGACTAATTTTATCTAAAGTATTCTCAGATTTATAAACTAAAATCTCCACACCATTATCATAGGCCTCAACAAGAGTTTCTGAAAATTCAGGGTCATTTTCCCAATTTGGTCTGAAACTATTTCCATTAGGATGTTGAATTAAAAAGAAAACAACGGCTCTAAAACCTTCTTTTTTAAGATTAATTAATTCTTTAAGATGTTTTCGACCTCTTTCAGTAGGAGCATCTGGAAATTGGGCAATTCCATCTTTAATTAAAGTAACTGATTTAACTTCAATATAAGTTTCATCAACTAAACTACTTGAAGAATCAGATGAATAAACCTCCGAATCCATCGCATTAGCTAAATAGATATCAATACGAGAATTACCAATTGTTTTCTCAGAATCAACAATATCATAGCCATTAAGTTCTTTAACAAGGCCTTTTTTAATACCTTCAATAACAACATTATTTGCATTTTGAGAATACATAGCTACAAGAGCACCATTATTTTCTACAAAATGAAGAGAATATTTGGTTTTTCTATTAGGATTATCAGATGGAAGGAGATAAACAGTTGCACCATCAATAAGTAACTCTTTACATCTACCTGTATTTGGTAAATGAGCTTCATCCATGACTCCTTCAACTTCAACTTCTGCAATAAAACGGTTTTTTCTATTTCTAAAAATAGCTTTTACATAGTTACTAATTTTAATCCCTTCTTATTAAATCAAATCTTGCATTAAAACTGAAAGATATTTAATTAAATCTTCACATCCATAACCATAACCTAAATCTTCCATAGCTAAATCTCCAGCAGTTCCATTAAAGAAAGTAGCTAAAATAGCTGAATCGAAAGGATTTAAACCTTGTGCAAGTAAACTAACAACAATTCCAGCAAGAGCATCACCAGATCCTCCACAAGTCATACCTGGATTACCTGAACGATTAATTTTAAATTTAGTTCCATTAAAAATATAGTCATTTTCTCCTTTTAAAATAACAGAACCATTAATAGAACGTGTAATCCTTTGTAAATTAGTTACTTTTTTATCAACATCATTAAAATCTAAATCATTATATTTTTTATCTAAATCAATAGATTGTTCTCTGATTATATCACTGAAAAATGTTTTAAATTCAGCTAAATGAGGAGTAATTACAACATTATCTTTTTTAGCTATTAAAGACCTTTTAACTATTTTTAAGGCATCAGCATCTAAAACCAATGGTTTGTTGATTTTCATAGCTAAAACATTGAATAATTTCATTGTATCATCATCACAACCTGCACCAGGACCTAATAAAACAGCATCTACTTTATCAACTAAATTCAAAATATCCTCAGAATCCTCAATAGATAAGTTATCTCCATTAGATTCAAAAACAATAAAATCTTCAGATAATGATTTAATAGCATTAGATTGAAGTTTAGATGTGTAAATATAAGTTAAATCAACTCCTGTTGCAATAGCTGCCTTTGAAGCAATAGCTGGAGCACCATAATAATCCTCACTTCCACCAACAACTAAAATACTTCCATTTTGACCTTTATGAGAATCAGATTTACGAGGTTTAAATCTTAATAAATCCCCACCTTCAACAAAAAACTCAGCTTCAAGAGGAATTCCAATATCACAAGTAATACTTCCACCAACATAATCCTCATCAGCTAATTTAACACCAGTTTTAACTTTATGAAAACTCACAGTATAATCTGCTTTAACACAAATATCTGCAATTTCGCCAGTTAAAGGGTCGAGTCCTGAAGGAACATCAACAGCAACAGTCAATCCAGGAATTTCATTAATAAGTTCAACAGTTTTTCTAACTTTAGACCTAAGTTTACCTTTAATTCCAGTTCCAAGTAAACAATCTAAAACAATAAACTCCTCATCAACAACCCCAAAATCAATCTTATCCAAATCACTTGAATCCCTAATAAATTCAAGCCCTAAACGAGATATCCGTGGCTTTAAATTCATCAATATCTCAAGATTAATCAAAGAATCAATAGATTTTATCTCCTCAGGAGAAGCAAGACTATAAACATCAACTTCAAAACCTCTATTAAGTAAATGGCGAGCAGCTACAAAACCATCTCCCCCATTACCACCAGAACCTGTAAAAATAACTATTTTAACAGGTTTTGAAAATTTAAAAGTAGATAAAGTAGCAACTTCATCAGATAAAGATTTCCCAGCATTTTCCATCAAACATAAACGAGAAAGCCCCAAATACTCACAATTATGGTCACAAACCATCATATCAATTGGATCCATGATAATTACCTTTTTAATTTTAAGTAAATAATATAATTTTTATAATTAAATTTTATAATTAAACT
>JAKSUE010000205.1 GCA_024409165.1 archaeon | reverse complement strand
AATAATAATGATAATATTTTAATGATATTTAAATAATAATACAATAGCTGGTGATTAAAAATGGCTCGACCAAAAACATATAGAAGAATAGGTAAAAAACCTGAGCATCATTGTTTAAATCCAGATCATCAACTTTCAAAAGAAGAAATAGAACAAATGGAATTAAATAAAGAAATAATTACTATGAGCTTAGATGAATTTGAAGCTATTAGACTTGGAGATTATCATAATTTAAAACAGAAACAATCTGCTGAATTAATGGGAATATCTCAACCTACATTCCACAGAATATTAAGTTCTGCAAGAAAAAAGACTGCAAAATCATTAATTGAGGAAATTGAAATAGAAATAGATAATAATTACATTATTAAAGAAGACAGTGTGTATATCTGTAACGATTGTGGATTCCAATGGAATAATGCTAAAAAAACTTATGATTCCTGTCCAGATTGTAATTCTGAAAATATTAAAAAAATTAGTTTAAATGAAGAAAATGAAAATATCATACTTAATTTACACACTATCAAAGAAATTAACTGCCATAATAATGAAATAGATATGCCTTTAAATACAAGAAAATCATTTGGAGGTAGTGGTAGTGGTAAAGGACCATCAAATACATGTATTTGTCCAAATTGTGCTCGTGAAATTCCCAAAATAAAAGGAATACCATGTAGAAATAAAAAATGTCCAAACTGTGGTTATCCTTTATGTGGTAAAAAAAATAAATAATAAATAGAATAGTAAAAACAGAATAGTAAAATAAATACTAAAATAATTATGAAATAATAGTAAAATAAATAGTAAATTAAATAAAAAATATAAAAATTTATATTAATTAAAATAATAATATAATATTATTATAATGAATAATAATTCATAATTAAATTAACAAATCAAAATTATTCAATCATAAAAAGAAAGAAGGTGTAGTATGTCTTTTATAACTCTTAAAAATATTAGTAAATCCTTTAACGAAGGAGAATATGTTCTTAAAGATATCAACTTAACTATTGAAGAAGGAACAACTCTCGGAATTCTTGGTAGAAGTGGAGCTGGAAAATCTGTATTAATCAATATGTTAAGAGGTACTAAAGAATATGAACCTGACACAGGAGATGTCATATTTAACATAGCTATGTGTGAAAATGAAAAATGTTTACATGTAGAAACTCCTTCAAAAGTTGGAGAAAAATGCCCATTATGTGGTGGGGAATTAAAAGCTCGTGAACTCAGTTTCTGGAAAGCTGGAAGATTAGAAAAAGCAGCTATCAGAAGAAGAATTTCCATTATGTTACAAAGAAACTTCGCATTATATGACGAAGATACTGTAATTGATAATGTATTAAAAGCAATGGGTGACGAAGGTAGATATGAAGAAGAAAATGTTTACAAATCCATTGAATTAATCGACAAAGTACAAATGACCCACAGGGTAACTCACATTGCAAGAGACTTAAGTGGAGGAGAAAAACAAAGAGTTGTACTTGCAAGACAATTAGCTAAAAACCCTTCATTATTCTTAGCAGATGAACCAACAGGTACTTTAGATCCTCAAACTGCAGAAAAACTCCATCAAACTTTAGAAGACAGTGTAAAAGAAGAAGGAATTACTATGGTAATTAACTCACACTGGCCTGAAGTAATGAAACAATTAGCAGATTATGTAATCTGGTTAGATAAAGGAGAAATTGTAGAAGAAGGTAGTCCAGAAGAAGTAGTTGAAAAATTCGTAGAAACTATTCCTGAAGCTGAAAAAGTTGAAAAACATGAACATACTGTACCTGAAGTAAAAATTGATGATATTAAAAAACATTATTACTCAATTGAAAGAGGAGTTATAAAAGCAGTAGACGGTGTCAGTTTAACTATTAACCACGGAGAAATATATGGTATCGTAGGATTAAGTGGTTCTGGAAAAACTACCCTTACAAAAATGATGATTGGATTAACTGAACCAAGTAGTGGTGAACTTGAAATCAGATTAGGTGATGATTGGATTGATATGAAAAAAGCAGGCCCTCTTAATAGAGGACGTGTAACACCATACTTAGGATTATTACACCAAGAATACTCATTATACCCTCACAGAGATATACTTGGAAATTTAACTGATGCAATTAGTTTAAATCTTCCTGCTGAATTTGCAAAAATCAAAGCAGCACATATCCTTGAAACTGTTGGATTTGAAAAAGAACAATCCATGGAAATGTTATCCAAATGGCCTGATGAATTAAGTGGAGGAGAAAGACACAGAGTAGCTCTTGCACAAGTTCTTATTAAAGAGCCAAACATCATTGTTTTAGACGAACCTACTGGTACAATGGACCCAATCACAAGAATCATTGTAACTAATTCCATCTTAAAAGCAAGAGAAGAATTAGATCAAACATTCATTATCATTTCTCACGATATGGACTTTGTATTAGATGTTTGTGACAAAGCAAGTTTAATGAGAGGAGGAAAACTCCTTAAAACTGGAACTCCAGAAGAAATCGTTAAAGAATTAACTGGAGAAGAAAAAGAAGACATGTTAAGAGGTTAAATTAAAATTTAATCTCACCTTTTATTTTTTATAATTTTATAAATTTATAATTTTTATTATTTTTAGTTAATATTTTATTTATTTACATTTAATATCATAATTTATAATACATTTTAAGCATATATTTAATTAAATATATTAAATATAAAAAATATATTAAATATGTATTAAATTTTAAAATAAAATTTATTAATTAAAACTTAATATTAATCAAACATTATTATAACGGAGGATTATTTATGGCATGGGACGATGCGCCATCACATGTATGTAGAGGAGGAGATGTAAGAGGATTAGCATTCTGCTGTCCGCCTGTAAAACCTTGTCCTGTAATGAATGCATTACGTGAAGTAGGACTCACCCCTCAAGAATATTTTGACATTAAACAACAATTTGCTAAAGAAACTAAATTAGGAGAAGGAAGAGGAACCTGTTTTGGATCTCTTGTATGGTGTTGTAAAACCTCAAAACCTTGTCCTTTAAGAGATATGACCTTAAATCAAATTGGTATGAGTCATGACGAATACTTAACTCTTAAAAAACAATTAGCTGAAACTATTTTAGGTGCTAAAAATCCAGAAAAATTATCTGAAAATGCAGAAGCATTAATTAAAGCATTTAATATAAGTGAAGAAGAAGCTAAAAAAGTTCTCGAAGACACTCATAATGATTTAAGATTAGCAATGAAATTACTTAAAGTTAAAGAATTAGAAGAATAACTTAACT
>JAKSUE010000204.1 GCA_024409165.1 archaeon | reverse complement strand
ACATATAAAATATATTTTATAATTAAAAATAAAAATTATGAGTGAATATTAATGTATGGAATAATTGATTATGATTCTAATTTAACTAAAGAAGATTTATTCTCTAAATTAGGCATTGGAGTAAATGTTGATACTGAAAATCCAATTGGATTTTATCTTTTTTCAGATAATACTGTTACTATTGATAATTTGATAATTTGTCTTGATGGTGTTGTTTATAATTCAGATAAATTAAGTGATTTATTAAATAAAACTTTAGATGATTTAGAAGAGGGAGATCTTAAAGAATCTATGAAAAACTTATTTGAAAATCCTGATGATTGTCAATTAGTAGCTAATTTGAGTTATTATTACTATAAATTAACTGATGATCTTTTAACTACAATTAGTACTGTTGGCTCTATTATTGATGGGGATTATGTGATTGTGGCTTTTGATGGTGAGAATTTAGCTATTACTCGTGATGAGATTGGTGTAAAACCTTTGTTTTGTGGATTTAATAGTGAGAATAATGTTAAAGGATTTTCTCAAGATAAGAAGACTCTTTGGAAATTAGGGGTTGATGATGGGGATATTTATGATTTAAGACCTGGAGATATTTTATATAATTGGGGATTATATGAAAATAAGGATAGTGTTATAAGTAAAGCTATTAATATGGATTTAGCTAATTATAAAGAGATTTACGAGGATTATGATAAGTTTTTAGAAACTAAAGAAGATTATGATGTTTATAAAGATTTAATATTTGCTAATTTAATTGAATCTGTTTATAAAAGAGTTAAAGGACATGATAGGGTTGGATTAATCTTTTCAGGTGGAGTAGATAGTAGTATTTTAGCTGTTATTCTTAAGGAAATAGCTAATCAAAGAATGGAACTTATTAATGAGATTGATAATAATGGTGATTTAGAAGATAATGATAATATCAGACCTTTAAGTATTAAATTATATGCTGTTGGTCTTGAGAATTCACAAGATATTAAAATGTCTCGTAAAATAGCTAATGAGTTAGATTTAGAGCTTGAAGAGATAATTATTAATGAAGATATTATTGCTCGTTATACTAAGGATGTTTTAACAGCTATTGAAGATGCTAATATTATGAAACTTGGTGTTGGAATGACTATGTTTATAGCTTCTAAGTTCATTGCTGAAGAAGGTTGTAACTTAGCTATTTCAGGTCAAGGTGCAGATGAATTATTTGGTGGATATAATCGTTATTTAAAGCATTTTGAAGATAACACTCTCTCTGATGCTTATTTTAATTTAGATAGTGAGATTAGACATGATATTGAGAATATGTATCATGTAAATCTTGAAAGAGATTATGCTGTTTGTGCAATTAATGATATTGAACTCAGATTACCATTTTTAGATAAAAATCTTGTTAATTTAGCTTTAAATTGCCCAGCTAATTATAAAATCAAAGATAGTGAAGATATTCTTAGAAAACATATTTTACGTGATGTTGCAAGAGAATTTGATCTTCCAGATTATATCTGTGATAGACCTAAAAAAGCAGCTCAATATGGTTCTGGAATTAATAAAATCTTAAAGAAAAAGGTTTTAAGAGGTTTTGGAATTGAAGAGTTTATTAGTTATAATAATTATTAGTTTAATAGTTTCCTTGGAAACTCTTATTTTATTTATTTTAGTCTTTTTTTATTTATTAATCTTTATTTAGCTATTTTTATTTTTAATTATTTTTTCTTTCTTAAATATTTAAGAATTTCAATATTATCTGCTGTATTTGATAGATTATCTGGAACTTCACTTACATTATCAATAACTCCACCAACAGTATTTGTAATAGGTTTTGTTATTTGATTATAATTGAATTTAAATATAACTTTACGTTTATTTACTTGTGCATTAAGAATTATGATTGATAAAGCTACAATAAAGAATATTATGAATAAGAATTCAGAACTTGTTCCCCAGTATTTAGCTCCATGTCTGATTCCTGAAAATATACTTAAACTTAAGGTGAATATTGCTGTTGGGAGTAACATACCAAAGTCTCTGATTGTACTGAGGAATGCAGTAACATAGGATAATTGAGATTCTTCTGAACTTTCTAAAATAATCTTTTTATTTGGTGTATCAAAGAGAGCATAACCTAATGCTAAACATACAATAGATACTATAATTGACCATGATGGGAGATATCTCACTAAACAGATTATTAATGTTGAAATAACCATTAAATTTGCACCTGCATTAGATAATCTTACAGAATCCATTTTATCAGATAATCTTCCTGCAATTGGAGATGTAATAAACATTATAACTGCAATAAGACTTATAAAGAATCCAGTTTCCATAGCAGTGAATCCTTTTGCATATTGGAGGTATAATGTTAAAACAAATACCATACCATCTTTAATAAAGCATCCCATCATTGCAGCATAGTTGTTTACTGCATAAATCTTGTTTTTTAATAATCTAAAGTCATATAATGGATGTTCTGCTTTAAGTTCATATAAAACAAATATAACAAGGAATACTACAGATAAGATTAAACAAGCAATACCTACTGTTGATTTTAAGTAACTTACTCCATAAATAAATAAAATCATGGTAATTACCCAGAATGCAGTACCTAAATAATCTATTTCAACATTTTCTTTCCATTCCATTTTTAATGTACAAAGTAAAATTAAACAAATTAAAGAAAGTGGAATTGAAAATGCAAAGATTGATTGTGGTGGAAGGAATGAAGATAATACACCACCAATAATTGGTGCTGAAATTGAAGAGAAGAAACCTCCTGCTGTTACAATTCCTAAAGCTAAACCAACTTTTTCACTATCAATATTTTGAATAATAAGAAGATAAGAAATTAAAAACATTGAAGCAACACTTATACCTTCAATAGCTCTTACAAAAATAAGAATCCATGGATTTAAAATAAATGTAGCTATTAAACCACAAATAATCATAGAAATAACACTTATTTTAGCTACTTTATTAATACCATATTTTGGAATAATTGTACCGAAAGTAAGTCCAAAAGCAGTACAAAAGAGTAAAAATGTAATTGAAATCCAATTTGTTAAAGTACTACTAATATCAAGAGCACTTGATAAACTTGGAAGAACAACTGTAACACTGGAATATTCAAATAATCCAATGTACATAAAAAGAGTTGAAATTATAATAATCTTAATTGATTGTTTATCCATTTTATCACATCTTGATATTTTTAATTATATGTTGGGAATATATTTATATTCTTTATTTTTAATTTTAATTTTAATATGTTAGGAA
>JAKSUE010000203.1 GCA_024409165.1 archaeon | reverse complement strand
GTTGATAATTATGCTAATGATTCTGCTATTATTAATGATAATGATTATAATTCTTTAGGTGATTCTAAGTTAAGTTTTGATGATATTCAATCTAAAATTGATAAGGCTCAAGATGGATCTACTATTGAATTAAATGGAACATATTATGGAAATGGAAAAGCAATTAATATTAATAAAAATTTAAAAATTGTTGGTATTGATGAAACTATATTAGATGCTTGTGGTAAATCTAATGTATTTGATATTACTGCAGATGATGTTTCATTAACTAATTTAATCATTATTAATAGTAATGGAACTCATTCTGGAGCTATTTATTCAGAAGGTGATTTAAGACTTTATAACTGTTATTTTAAGAATAATATAGCAAATTTAAATAAAATTTATCAAGATGATGAATCTTCATATATTTGGGAAGGTGGTCTCGGTGGTGCTATCTACTCCACAGGTGATGATTTATTATGTGATAATTGTACTTTTATTAATAATACTGCATTAACTGCTTTAAATTCAGAATATGAATTTGATGGTGGTGTAGGTGGTGCTATTTATTCAGAAGGTGATTTATCAATTATTGGTTGTAATTTTACAGATAACCATGCACCTATTTCAGGTGGTGCTATTTTTGGTGCTATTGTAGAAATCTATTCTTCTGTATTTACAAATAATTATGTTGACACAGCTTTAGCTACCTGTATTGATGATGAAGGTAATGAATTTAATATAACTGAAGGTGGATTTGGTGGTGCAGTTTCTGCCTTTGATTATTTAATCTGTGATGATTCCACATTTATTAATAATTATGCTTTAACTAAAGATGAAGATGGTGGAATTGCAGGTGCATTATATTCCTCAGGTGATATGACTTTAATTAATGATAAGTTTATTTCTAATCATGCAGATTTAATGGCTGGAGCTATTTTATGTTGTGATAATGAAGATGAAGAAACTGTTATTAAGTCAAAATTAACAATATCTGATTGTATTTTTGAAGATAATTATATAGGTCCTAAATTTGATGAAAATACTGAATATGAACCTTTAGGCGGTGGAGCAATTGTTATTGTATCAACAGGTTCAAACACTATTACTAATTCAAACTTCACTAATAATAAAGCAAATGGAGTATTTATATTAATAGAAGGTGAAGGAATTGGTCAATTAATATCTGATGATAATGACACTGGTGTTATTAATAATGGTCCTGCTGGTGGAGCTATTTATTCAATAACTAACTTAAAATGTGATAATTGTAATTTTATTAGAAATCACGCTTTTACAGGTGGAGCTATTTGTGTTGTATCTGAAGATAATAGTATTGTAACAATTTCTAAATCTAACTTCTATGATAATAATGCATCAGATTGTGGTGGAGCAGTTTGTATTCAAGGTAATGGTAAAATTAGTGAATGTAATTTAATTAATAATCCATCAAAATATGGTCAAGTAATCTATGAAGATGGATATGATTTTACATTTAATAATAATTACTGGGGATCTGTATATAATCCTAATAAAGCGGATTTACAAAAGTTTGCAAATGATTTACATGTAATATTTGCATCTGCAGATTTTGACTTTTATTCTAAAGTACCTACTACTTGGTATAATGATAAAATAGAAAATAAACCTGTTAAACAGTCCTTTTATTCATTAACTCTCTATGTTTCTAAAGGAACTTATGCTGATGGTAAAACATGTTATGTTACTATGAATAATGGAAATGGAGGAGCATATGGTGAACAAGTCACTTTCATGATTTATAAATCTGGAAAACTCTATAAATCTGTTTCTACTACCATTAAAAAGGATGGAAAAGCATATTTACCAGTTAAATTACCTGTAGCTACTTATACAATTAAAGTATTTTATCCTGATAATAATACTTATACTCCAACTAAAACCTATGTAGTTGCTAAAGCTAAAGGTACTTTAAGTGCTTCATCAATTAGTGTTACATATAAAGAAGATAAATACTTTAAGATTAAATTAGTTAACTATGCTTCTAAAAATCCAGTTGCAGGTGAAAAAATCACTATAAAGCTTTATAAAGGTAAAAAACTCTATAAAACTTATGCTGGAACTACTGATAGCGAGGGATTACTTTATTTAGGTACTAAATCATTACCTGTGTATAGTTATACTGTTAAAGTATCTATTTCAAACTCAAATATTGCAGCAAGCACTATTTCAAGAACTATTAAAGTAAATAAAATCAAAGCTACTATTAGTGCTTCTTCTATTAGTACTTATTATAAATCTGGTAAAAAATTATCAATTAATTTATACAAAACTGCTAATAAAGATCCACTTAAAAGTGTAAAACTCACTGTAAAACTTTATAAAGGTAAAAAACTCTATAAAACTTACTATGTAACTACTAATTCAAAAGGAGTAGCTACTTTAAGTTTAAGTAGTTTACCAGTATACTCATATACTGCTAAAATTTCCCTTTCAAGTTCTACAATGTCTGCAAGCACTATTTCAAGAACAGTAAAAATAAGTAAAATTAAAGCTTCTTTAACTGCTGATTCTATTAGTACTTATTATAAATCTGGTAAAAAAATGTATATTACCTTAAAAGATACTAATAATAATGTATTATTAAAAAGTAAAAAACTCACTATTAAGGTTTATAAAGGATCAAAACTTTATAAAACTTATTATGCAACAACTAATAGTAAAGGTGTAGCAAGCTTTAATACTAATAACTTAGCTACTGGTACTTTCACAGTTAAAGTATATTATTCCACATCTACAATAGCTGCAAGCACTATTTCAAAAACAATAAAAATAACTAAAAACCCTAATGCTAAAGTCTCAGCATCTAATTTAACTGCTAAAAAAGGAACTAATTCATACTTCAAACTAACAGTTAAAACCCCTGATAGTAAGTTACTTAGCAGTGCTACAGTTAAAATAACTGCTTACGACGAAAATGGCACTGTTTTATGGAGTCCATCTACTGTTAAAACAAGTTCTAAAGGTATTGCTCAATTCAATACCAAATCTTTAGCAAAAGGAACTTATTATATTAAAATTAGTGTTTCAAGTACTTATTATACTGGTACTTTAAGTGGTAAAGTTATTGAAATTATTTAATTTTTTATAAGTTTTTTTAAACTTATTTTCTTTTTTTATTTTTTTAAGCATTTAAATCTATTTTACATATTTTAACCATTTTTTAACCATTTTTTAACTATTTTAATTTAATTATTTTTTATTTATTTTTTTATTAAAGTTTCAGTTATATCTGAAAAACTTTGTAAAAATGTGAAAAGTTTCAGTTATA
>JAKSUE010000202.1 GCA_024409165.1 archaeon | reverse complement strand
GGCCTCCGGCCAGAGTGCTTCGTTCCCCTGCATTTTATATTTACTATTTTTTCTATTTACTAGTATATTCATTATTTACTAATTTTAAAATAAGTTTCGCTATTTTTAATAATCCTTAACTATTTTTAATAATCCTTAGAATATTTTTGAATACTTTCTTCAATATCCTTTAAAATAGCTGTATTATCAGTTTTTTCTAATTTTTCAAGATTCTTTTTATATGTGTCTAAATTATTTAAGAATCCTCTTATATTCTCTCCATTTAAATTATCATGCATTTCTCCATATCCTAACTTTTCAACATAAAATCCATTTAAAATTTGTTCAAAGTTTTTCTTAGCAGGAGTTGAATAAATTGGCTTTTTAAGGTGAATTGCTTCGCTAATCATTGTAAAACCACCATTTACAATCACTGCTTTTGCACTTGCCATATCTTCATAGATTTGATCTTCGTTGAATTTTCTATAAGTTAAATTCTTGTCTTGTTCGTCTTTATCAAATCCATAAAGAATAAATTCCTCGTTAATTTCTTTTAACTCTTCCATGAGATTAATACTTGATGCACTTGTTTGATAAACGAGAATATGTTTTCCTTCTTTTCCTTCTAAATCTAATATCTCTTTTCTAAGTACAGGTGGATAAATTGCACTTTTTTCAGGATGTTTTAAAGGAGGATAGAAGAAACTTGTCATAATATATCTTACAGGTCTTAAAATATAAGCTCTTGCAACTGCTTTTGCTGTAAGCATATCAATTTTATGATTTTCAGGATATTCATAATCAGTTTTAGCGAGCATATGAATATTATCCACACTTATCAAAGGAATTTTTAATAAATTACTTACCATACTTGAATAATTCTCAAAATCAGAAATCATAATATTTGGCTTAATTTCTTTAGCTTTCTTGTATAATACATTATAACCTTCTTTAAGATTTGTTGGATTTGTTTTTAAAGCTTTTAAAAATGTTTTTGTATTATTTACAGTATTATTCTCATAAACTGTATTAAATCCACCAATTTCATAAACATTATCAAATTTTGAATCTAAGTATTGATAAGCTCTTTCACTTGAGAATATGTAAACATCATGTTTTTTAGTTAACTCTTCTAAAATAGTTGCACTTCTTATAGCATGTCCCATTCCTTCTCCACATACAGAATAGAATATTGTTTTTCTTGAATTATCTGTTGAATTAATTTTAATCATCTCAGATTTATCCTCTTCATTTTTATTGATTTTATTATCATGTTCAAATCCATAATTTAAATCTTTAGCACTTGTTCTTTTTCCTCTAAAATCATTATAAGTACTTTTTCCATATTGTTTTAAAAGAGTGTATAATCCTTCTTCTTCAAGACGTCTTGTTGAAACTCCTACTTTTGCATTTCTAAGTACTTTAAATTCTTCTAATTCAGCTAATCTTTCAATATAATCAGTATCTTCACCAAAATCAAGGTTTTCATCAAATCCATTACATTTTTCATGTAAAGATCTTTTAGAAATCATTCCATAACAACCTGCACCATGAGGTTTTATATTTTCAACAGAAATCATAAACCAATTAGCTAAATCATGAAGAATCTTATCTTTTTTCTTCTCAGAAAGTGGAGTCATTTGTGTAATTGCAATTCCTAAATTTTTCTCTTCAAACTCTTCTATAACATTATTAATATAATTTGGAGTAAGTTCTAAATCAGAATCTAAAAATAAAAGTAAATCTCCTTTAGCTACTCTTGCACCAGCATTTCTTCCAACACCTGGAAGACCACCATCTACAACTTTTGCACCATAATCAGTAGCTATTTTCCTAGTATTATCTTTAGAGTTAGCATCTGCAACAATAACTTCATAATCAGTAAAATCTTGCATTTTAATACTTTCAAGTAATTTTGGCAAGTATTCTTCTTCATTGTAAGTTGGTATGATAATACTTAATTTCATATTTTTACCTTCTTCTTGATTTGTTAAAGATATGTTAATTTATAATTATAATTAATTTTAATTTTTTTAATAGTTATTTTATATTTTTATTGTTAATCAATTGAACTATCTGGAGCACTTTTACCTAAATAAGAATAGAAATTCCATGTTAATGAATAACTATCACATTTTCCACTCAAACTCTTACCTAAATTATTTAACAATTCCATCTCATTATATTCATTTGAAATCAAAACTATTGTTTTATCTTGAGTCTCTGTTATATTTAATGTATGGTAAGGACTTAAATCAATATCTTCAGTTGCATTATATATATCAAGTTCATAACATACATCATCTGCACCATAAATAGCTATTGAGAATCTTAAAATTATTAAGATAAGTAAGATTATATGAGGTCCCCAGAATTGCCAGAAGTCTTTAGCTTCTTCGGATTTAAAATTAAAAATGTATTTTAAATTGTGTATACTTAGAATTATATAATCTAAAAATTTTCTAAGTTCTTCTTTTGTTTTATCATTCTTAGATTGTTTACTATCATCATCTTCATCAAGTTTAGTTAAATTATCTAAAACATATTCATCAAGTAAAATAATTAATAAACCATAAAGACCTGCAATTGTAGGTGTTGCAAAGAATCCTCCATCCATTATTCCAATTATACCAACACTTATTGCAAAAGCTAATATTACTCTTGAGAATAATTCACGTTTTTGAAGAGATATTATCATTATTATATACAATATTGGGATTAAAATGAATAAATAATTAGCTATTTGAGGAGTATAAACTGCTAAAGAGCTTCCTGTATGGATTCCTGCTGGGATATTAGTTAAGAATATTCCAAGAATTGTTCCAAATATTGATTTATATAAATGAGAATGTAAGAAACTTGTAGTTGTCAAACTTGGATTTGCAGCAACAAAAATTGTATTAAATCCAGTTCCAACACTATATCTAAGATAAAGTTCTAAAATTAAACCAATTATTGTTAATATTAAAAATAAAACAATTGATAACTTTAAATAAAAATTATGATTCTTAAATTCATCTCTAATATTCAATGTTTTAATTTTTAAATAAATCTTATCATTATCACAAATAGTTGATAAAATCAAAGTTAAACCAAATAAAACGAAAAAGAGAATATCTTTCCCTTTAGATGATCCCATTAAAATTGGTTGAGTAAATGGCCTTACAATATATTCAAGAGGTGTTGGGAAAAATAACACAACTCCAATAATAATCATTATCAAACCAAAAACCCTATAATAATTCACTTTCATTTTATCACTTTAGTTTTATTATTTCATTATTTTTATTAGTTTTTTAGTTTTTTTAGTTTTATTATTTCAT
>JAKSUE010000201.1 GCA_024409165.1 archaeon | reverse complement strand
AAAAAAAAAAATAGAAGATAAACTAAGATAAAATAAAGTAAAATAAAGTAAAATAAGATAAATTAAATAAAAATTTAAAATTTTAAAAAATAGTAAAAAATAAAATTAATTATTTTTTACTTATTCTACATCAGGTAATGCAACTTTCATTATACCAGAAATTAAGAACCATACACCGATAACTACTCCTAAGAATAATGGGTTTAAACTTAAGTATCCTAAAATTAATGCAACAATACCGAAAATGATACCTACAATAGATGCATATTTAGCGTCACCTTTGGTGAAAAGGTTAACAATGGATAAAATAATAAGTAAAATACCAATGAAGTAATTAATAAATGCAGTTAAGAATGCAATGAATACTGGATTGAAGAATACGATTACACCGAATATGATAAATAATATACCTAAAATGATATTTACAAAATCGGTTTCACCCATAACACCAGCAATAAGTGCATAGATACCTAAGAATATAATAGATAAAGCAGTTACCCAAGCAGCAGCTACGAAACCAGCTAATGGACAGATAATAATGATTAAACCTAAAATAATAGCTAAAATACCTGCGATTTTATTACTCATCTTTTTTCCTCCGTTAATTAATTAAAAAAACCAATTGCACATGTACAATATTTGCAATTATTAATATTATATTTTTCAAAATATAAATAATTAATTAAAAAAATAAAAAAAAGAACAATAAATAAAAAAGATTTAAATTTTAGAGTATATTTTAAAAGTGTATTTTAGGCAATTTTATAAGAAAAAACTAAAATTAAACAAGATAAACAAAAAGTATATAACATAGAAAAAATATATATTTATTTACTTGTCTGATGCCGGGGTGGCTCAGCTGGTTAGAGCGCACGGCTCATAGGGTTTTAAAGCAGAAACGTGCTCTGACTTATTCCTGGGATACCGTGAGGCCGAGGGTTCGAATCCCTCTCCCGGCATTATTCTTTTCCCAGGAATTTTACCTATCTTTTTTTAAAACTTTTTAGATTATTTCAATTAATATAACTTAATAAGTGATAATTTAATAAATTAATAACTTAATAAGTGATAATTTAATAACTTACTAAATAAAATAATAAACAATTAAACTTAAACTATTTTTAAATATTTTAAATATTAATTAAATAAAATTTATATTCTAAAAAATGTATAATCTAAATTAATTAAAATTAATAATTATAAATTGTGAAAAAATGAAATATCAAACACTTGGAAAAACAAAAGAAGAAGTTTCAATTATAGGTTTAGAAACTTGGAATCTTATCAATTATAAAAATAATTTAAATAATTTAGAAAATAACTCAGGAAATAACTCAAGAGATAACTTAGAAAATAATTCCATAGAAGATATAATTAAATATGGAATTGAAAATGGAATAAATCTTATTGATACTGCTTATTCTTATCTTCCTAATTTAAATGAAAAAGGGTCTTGTGAGGAGACTGTTGGTAGTTTTTTAAAAGAAAATAATTATAGAGATGAAGTTCTTTTAAGTGGAAAAATGCCAAGTTATTTAATTAATAAGAAAGAAGATATGGACGAGATATTTGAAAATCAACTTAAGGATTTAAAAACTGATTATATTGATATTTATTATTTAGAAGCTTTAGATATGGATTATTGGAATATGTATAAATCCTTTGATATAGGGGAGTTTTTAGATAAACTTAAAGAAGAGGATAGAGTAAAATATCTTGGATTTACAACTAATACTGAAATGGATATGATTGTGGATATTACAGATCAATATGATAAATGGGATGTTGGTTTATCTCAATTAAGTTATGTTGATGAAAGATATCAATCTGGTCTTGAAGGTATTGAATATATGTACAAATTAGGTTTTGGAACAATAGTTAGAGATCCTTTAAGAGCTAATTCATTAATAGAAAATATTCCTGAAGAGGTAAATGAGTTATATGACTTTGCAGATGTTAAAAGAAGTCCTATGGAATGGGCTTTAGAATATCTTTTTGCAAAGGAAGAGGTAAATTCTGTTCTTTATAATTTAAGTTCAATTGATGATTTAAAACAAGTTATTGAAATAGCTTCAAAAGATGATTATAATATATCTAAAAATGACAAAGAGCTTATTAGAGAAATAACTTTTGAATATAAACAAAATAAAGCAAATGACTGTACAGGATGTAAACATTGTTTACCTTGTCCAAAAGGTGTAGATATTCCTGCTTGTTTTAGAGAATATAATATTGCTAAAATGTTAAATAATCCTAAAGCATGTGTAGATAAGTATTTTAGACTTGAAGGTACAGCAGATAAATGTGTTCATTGTGGGGAATGTAATCCATTCTGTCCACAAATGATTGATATTTCAGAAAATATTAGAGAATGTGAAGAATTCTTTAAAAATAAAGAAGATTATTATTAATTTATAATATTGGAATGGTTTAAATGGATAAATCAAACGAATCTAAATCAATAACCCCTAATTATTGGGAAATAGCTACTCGTCAAATGACTATTGTAGATGAGAATCAACAAAATAAATTTAAAAATGCTAAAATAGCTGTTATTGGCTGTGGTGGTATTGGTGGAGGAGCTATTGAAATCCTTGCACGTATGGGTGTTGGTGAAATCAATATAATAGATGAGGATGAATTTGATGTATCTAATTTAAATAGACAATTAATGAGTTCTATTGAAACACTTGGACAAAGTAAAGCTGAAGCCTCTAAAGAAAGAGTTAAATTAATTAATCCTCACACAAATATTAATGCTTTTAATGAAAAATTAACTGAAAATAACTTAGAAATTGTTCTTAAAGATTGTGATGCAATTATTGACGGTCTTGATAATATTTATACAAGAATAATTGTAAGTAGATATGCAAAAGAGAATAATATTCCTTTTATCCACGGTGCAATTCATGGAACTTTAGGTCAATTAAGTGTTTTTAGAGAAAATACAAAATCTTATGAAGAGTTATTTGCACTTCCATCTTTTAATAAGGAATTAAATGATGAAACAAAAGAATTAATAGAAAATTTAAGTAGTGAAGTTCCTCCTGCAATTGGACCAACTCCAAATATAATTGGATTTTTACAAGCATTTGAGGCGTATAAATTAATAACTGGAATTGGAAAAGTTACTTATGCTCCAAAAATACTTAAATTTGATTTATTAGACCTTGGATCTTTTGATATAATTGAAATTTAAAATAAGATATAATTTAAAATTCAATTAATACTTAATTTTTTATTTTTTACTTTTTCTTTTAATTTTTCTTTTTCAGTATTTTTAAACTCTATTTTTAATATTT
>JAKSUE010000200.1 GCA_024409165.1 archaeon | reverse complement strand
ATCTTTCTTAAGATCTTTAACCTTCTTAATCTCCTCAACCTTATCATGAACTTCATCTTTCTTAAGATCTTTAACCTTCTTAATCTCCTCAACCTTATCATGAACTTCAGTTTTATGTTCTTTAACTTTTTGTACTAAGTGTTTAATTACACCTACAAACTTAAATTCATTTAAATCAAATAATCCTTGATCACTTATTTTCAATGAAGGAATAACAAGTAAAGCCATGAAAGATAAAGTCATAAATGGAGAATCTAAACTGCAACCTAATTTTTTAGTTAATTCTAAAATAACTTGTAATTTTTCTGCAACATAAGCACTATCTTCATTAGACATTAAACCTGCAATAGGCAATCCTAAAACTTCTTCAAATTCATCACAAGCAACAGCTACTCCTCCTTTATTTTCAACAATTAAATTAACTGCTTTTGCCATATCTTCACCATTAGTTCCGACAACAACAACATTATGAGAATCATGAGCTACAGAAGAAGCAATAGCTCCTTTTTTAAGGCCAAATCCTTTAATAAAACCATTAGTAATATTACCTCCACCATATCTATTTAAAACAGCTATTTTTAAAATATCTTTTTTAACATTAGCTTGAAGAACATTATTCCTAATAAATACAGATTCTTCACTTCTACCAGTAATTAAATCACCATTAGTTGCAACCATAACATTAATAGTAGTTGATTGATCCATAAGAGAAGGAGTGTAATCTTCCTCAAACATAATATCAAAGTCATCAGAAGATACTTTATCTAATTTAAAGTTGTTTACAATTTCACAATCTGGGACTTCGAATAATACATCTCCATTTTCACATACAAGGTCACCATGAACCCATACTTTCTCAACATTTAAATCTTCTAAATTATCAACTAAAGAGAAATTAGCTATTTTTCCAGGAGCAATTTCACCAGAATTAAGACCATAATGACGAGCAGGATTTAAGGTAACCATTTTTATAGCTTCACTAACATTTATACCATGAGCTACAGCTTTTTTAATTAAAAGATTTAAGTGACCATTTAAAAGGTCTTTTGCATTAATATCATCACTGACTAAAAATTCAAATGGAGATTTTGACATAGTTTCTTCTAAAGAACCTTCTACCTCATTACCAGCTTGTTCATATTCAAGCCAAAAATTCAAACGATCATTTTCGTTTAATAAAGCATCCATATCCTTAGCAGAAGAACCTTCACGTACCATAATTTTCATACCTTTGTTCTTTTTTTCGAAGGCTTCTTCAATATTGCTACATTCATGGTCTGTACTAATACCATAAGACATATATTTTTCTAAATCTTCACCACTTACAAGAGGGGCATGACCATCAATAACTTTACCTTTCTCATTAGCAATTTCTAATTTACGAAGAACCTCAGGATCTTCATTTATAACTCCAGGGAAATTCATCATTTCTCCTAAAGCAACAAACTCATCCCTACTTAATAATTCTTCAATATCATCACTATCTAAAACTGCACCTGCAGTCTCAAAAGTAGTAGCCGGCACACAAGAAGGAGCCGCAAAATAAAAGTCAAATGGTACATTCTTACCATTTTCAACCATGAAATCAACACCTTCAACACCTAAAACGTTAGCTATTTCATGAGAATCTGCAATAACAGAGGTAGTACCATTAGGTATAACTGCTTTTGCAAAATTAGATGGAGTTAATTTTGAACTCTCAATATGAATATGACTATCAATAAAACCAGGAATCAAAATCCCATCAAAATCTAATTTTAAATTAGCAAGGTCTTCATCATCCCCTACAATTGGAATAACTTCTTTAAAATGACCATCCTCAATAATAATTTCTCCGTAATAAACATCACCAAATTCAACTTCCAAATACGTTGAAGTAATAACTCTTCTAACCATAATGTAGCCGTTTAAAATTAATAAATAAAAATTAAATAATAAAATAAATAATAATGAAAATTAAAAAAAATAAAAATAAAAATAGTAATAAAATTATAAAAAATAAGCTGATTAAAATCTAATCATCTTGTAATGCATTATATAAAACTGGTAAGAATGCTCCTACATCAGTTACAATACCAACAACTTGTGCACTACCTCTATCTGCTAATTTAGTAACAGTAGATGGGTTAATATCTACACAAATACTTTTAACTCTTGAAGGTAAAAGATTTCCTGTAGCAATTGAATGTAACATAGTAGAAATCATAATAACCATATCAACTTCTTGAGCATATTTACGCATTAATTTTTGAGATTCAGCAGTGTCTGTGATAACATCTGGAAGTGGTCCATCATCACGAATAGAACCTGCAAGTACAAATGGAACATCGTTTTTAATACATTCATACATTATTCCACTTTTTAAAGTTCCATCTTCAACAGCTTCTCTAATAGAACCAGATTTATTAATTCTGTTAATTGCTCTCATATGGTGAGTATGACCGTGTGCAATTACTTCACCAGTTTTTACACAAACACCAAGGGAAGTTCCAAATTGATCACATTCAATATCGTGAGTAGCTAAAGCATTACCTGCAAAAATAACATCAATTATACCATCTTTAATAAGTTGAGCAACAATTCCTGCAGAACCAGTATGTACAATAGCTGGACCTCCAACAAGTGCTATTTTTCCACCATTTGCTTTAATATTCTTAATTTCAGAAGCAACATCATTAATAATACTCATCATTGGTTTTTCAGATGAAACATCACTGTTCATAAATTCAAATACTCCTTGTTTACCTCTTGATCTTTGAGGTGGAGTGATTTTAACACCATCACGACCAACAACAATTAAATCTCCTTCTTTAATATCAGCTATTGGTTTACAAGAAATATCATCACCATCAACAACAATTAAACAATCCATCTCAATTTCTTTAACAAGTTTCCATTCACCTTCATAATAAATATGAGTTACATGGTGACTTGTTGAATAAAAACCCTCAGGAGCTACTTTATCTTTAGGTGATGGAACTAAAGTAACTTCTTCAATTTCAGAAATTGAAGCCCCAAGTAAACTAAGTTCATCTAAAATCCTATCCAAAAGAGATTGAGAATCTGCTGAAACCATAATTTTAGCGGTACTAACATCAGATTTCCTCTTCCCTATATCAAATTCAAGTATATCAAAGTCACCACCATTATCCATAATAATATCCATAGTCTTTGGAAGAATTAAAGAATCAATAATATGACCAGATAATTTTATTTCTCTTTTATACATCAAAATTCTCCTTTAAGTTTCTAATAATAATTTTAATAATTTAATAAATATGTGATTAATAAGTTTATAAAAAATATATTATATT
>JAKSUE010000020.1 GCA_024409165.1 archaeon | reverse complement strand
ATAGTATGAAATTGTATAATTAAAAATAGTTTAAAATTAGTAAAACAGTGATATATTGTATATTAGAATAAAAAAAGTAGTAAAAAAGAAAAAGTAAAAGAAGATTAGATGAAAATCATCTAATCTAAACCCTAACAAATTATAATAATTTGTTGATTGGGTGGTCTTCTACTGGTTCAGTACCGATATCTTTAGCAGCTTCTGCTATGAAAATATCAGCCATTGCACAAGCAGGGAAAGCCATTCTTGCGTTTTCGATAGGTCCAAAGAGAACGAAGTCTCCACCACACATTTGTTGAACAATGTTGGAACCTACATCACATACAGGCCATGCTTCTTTGTGTTCTTTTTTGTATCCTCTTAACCAATCCCATGCGGATGGTACGTTGTGGATACCGGAACCTACAGGGTAACCCCATTTGGATTTTACTGCAAAGGAAGTTCTTGCAGCAGGTCCTGCACCTTGACCTAAAGGAGTAATAGCTACATCCATGAATGGTTTAGTAATACCACATCTTTCAGCCATTTCTAAGATACCTTCGTCAATTACAGATCCACCGTTTTCCCAGATTTCGATTTTACCTTCTACACCAGGGTTCATTGGGTTGAAACCTAAAAGGATAGAAGCATCGATATCAGAGTTAGCTACAGCTTCGATTTCTGCAGCTTCAGCAGCCATACTTAAAGAGTTGTATACAGCTCTTTCAGCTAATCCTACTTCTTGTACGTATTCTACACCTGCAATTTTTGCAGCTGCAGCAGTAGAGTCAATAAGGAAAGGTTTGTCAGAGATGTCTCCTACAAATTCTAAGTATTTAACCATAGCTTCAGCAGTAGCACCGAAGTTTTGGATAATACAAGGGTTTCCAGTTACATCAGACATTTCTTCCATAGTTTTAATTCTTTCTTCAGCAGCGTCTTTATCAAAAACACCAGCTTTTTCATCACTAATAATATTGTGTCCGCCGTAAAAGATAGTTCCGCATAAAACAGTTGGGTATTCTCCAGGTTGACCACCCATTTTTACTCCAGCGACATCTACGACGAGTTGTTCTTTATCAAATTTAAACATTTATAATCCTCCAATTTAGAGTAATCCTGCAAGTAAACTCATAATGTTCCATTTAATGAAACATACTAAGATTACAAGACCTAAAATTATACCATATAAAATACCGATATCTCTACCAGTTTGATGACCTAAACGTTGGAAATATTCACCAACTGCGAATTCAACTTTTTCTTCTGCGTCATCTAATCTTGCATTAGCAGCTGCAAAATCGCCGGTATCGACAATAATTTGAGGTACTGATTCTTCAGACATTTTTAAACACCTCTATAACCCACATAATTTTGCTATGAAAGGAATAACAATCATTAATAAGATTGCAAGACCTAATCCTAAAGCAATACCAGAGAATCTGGTTGAAATAACTCCAGCAAATAATCTTCCTTCTCTTCCAATAAGTTTTGAACGGTATTCTATATCACTAGAAGCATTTTTAATTCCACGAACATTTGGTTTGTTTGAAAATCTAACCATAAATTAAACCTCCAGTTATATAAATAAGAATAAGTAACCGATTACTAAGGTGAAAATTAAACCGATCATAATACCTTGAACTTTACCAGCATAGTTACCGGACATGTTTCTTTGTACAGCACCGACCATTTTCACTTGAGTGTCGATATTTCTTAATCTAGCTTCGATTAAAGCAGTTTCAGCAGATACAGGACGAATTTCTTCTCCAGAGTCTTCGTCGTCGTCGCTTTCACTTACTTCAATTACCATTGCATCTTCTTCAAAAGCACCAGGGTCTTTTTCAATACATTCTTTGACCTTAGCAGTGATTTGACCACCGTCTTCAACATCAATTAAATCGACGATTTCTAATTGGTTTTGGAATCTTTCTACACCTTCCATAGGAATGTTTTCTACGAAAGGAATAGCTCCAGTAGCACCATTAATTTTTTTCTTTTCAGGGTCACAACCATTTGCGTGTAATGCTTTGATACTTTGACCAGTAATGTGTCCTTGTACTTCTGCACCACATAAAATTAAGAATCTGATGTTAGGGTTAGAAATAATGTTAGCAACAACTTTTTCTACACCTAAGTTTTCAGTTTTACATGGTCCAGCAATAGCTGCTCCAGCAGCTGCTGGGATATCTTCATTGTGTGATGCTAAAGTAGTTACAGCAACAGGACTTTCAGGGTCCCCTACTATGTAATCTCCACTAACTACAGGCCAGGTGTCAGAAGTAGGTTTTTTGTCTACCATCTATAAAATCCCCCATGATGTTAATAAAGGTATAGCAGCAATAATAATGAACATTCCAATAAGGAATCCGTATACCATGTTGGTAAGTTTACCTGCCATTACATAGTTACCTTCTCTTCCTGGGAAGGAACCTAAAGGAGCAGAGTTAGGATCTAAGGAATTCATTAATTCATCAGCTGCAGCTTCAACTTTTGCAATTTCTTCGTTAATTTCGTCCATGGAAACGATGATTAAATCTCCTCCACCTGCACCGATAAGACCAGTTTCAGGATCAAGATTTAAGTTCATTTCAGGAACAATTTCTACTAATGGTAACATTTCCATAATCCTCCTTATTCCTCAACTTTAGGCCATAAACCTGCCCATTTGACGGATGCAGCAGCATCGCAAGATGCAGCAACAAATGCTTTGTAAGAAATGTACCATCCGACGAGACCTACAATAACAATAACGAACCATGCGAGTCCGCCAGCAGAGATAGCAAGAATACCAGTAATAATCATAGATAAGAATGCACAGGATGCTGCACATTTTAAGGTTCTTACTTGGTCTTCGTTAGGACCTAAACAAGCGTTGAATGGGTGTTGAATAGCCATAGTGTTCATAATATAAAATACAGCGATAAATCCAGGAGCAATTACAGCAGATAAAATAGCAACAAAGTCGTAAGAACCTGCTACAGCTGCAGAGAATCCAATAATAGATAAAGCAGCAGCACCTGCGATTTCAGCAGTACATCTAATCATAATTGGGATTTTCATTCCAATAAGTTTAACAGCAACAACTGCTACAATAGCAGCAATAATCATGGTGAAGATTAAACCTAAAATAGGAGCTAAAATACCTAAACCAGCTAAAGCAGGTAAAATAGCAACAATACCTAAACCTGCTAAGGAACCTACGGTAGCAATACCTAAGGACATGTAACCGATAGAAGGTACACCAGTACCTAAACCGTAACTTGCAACTCTACGAATTGCGTCAGCACCCCAAACGATTGCACAGACAGCACCGAGACAACCGAAGAGAGGTCCAATAGTAGCACCTAATATAGGGGTTAAATAAATACCAATTAATCCACCAATAATACCTAAAACTAATAAGTAGTTTGAATTGACTCCGCCTTCAGCAGGAGCTCCACTTCCACCAGCAGACATATTAGATACCTCCAATCATTAAAATAACGAAAATCGCAATGACAATGGATGCAATAGCACAAGATACAATACCAGTTCCAATTCTTTTGAATTTAGGGTCTTGGAAACCTTCAATAGTACCACCAATGTTGTAGGAAGCAATAACCGCGTTAACGAAGAATACACCGACAGCAAGAATAGCAGCTAAACCAGTAGCAGCAATAGGGTCGAGAGCACCGAGAACAGTAGAGCTAACAGCAGCATCATTAATTGCGTAGAAGACTAATCCTCCACCTACACCACCAAGTAAAGCACCGATAATACCACTTACGAAACAGGAAGTAGGTACACCGTGACCTTCAGTACCAGGGGTTTTGTAAATTTCTTGATTACGTCCAGTAATTGGATCTACATTGACTTTAGAAGATGCTGGTACGATACCAACACCGTAAATATAAATTAAGTTAGCAACGAGCATAGTAATACCCATCATTAACATTGCACCAACTGCACCAGCGAGTGCAATAATATAAACTGGTTCACCAGCCATGGAAGCAGCAGTAATAAGTCCAGTTAAACCTGCACCAGCTGCTAACATTGCAGTACCAGTACCTACACCAGTAGCGGTAGCCATAGCTGCAGGAGCTCCTCCTACAGGCATGAAGTGTACACCAGCACCGATGAGAATTCCACCAATAGCGACGAATAAAATTAATGTTAATACAGACATATCATAACCTCCTTATTCATCCTCATATGGTCCGAATTTGTTTCTTGCAGAAACTTCTAATCTGTCGTTAATAATAATTAATAAAATAACGATGATAATTCCTACAATAATTCCGCCAATAGTTCCGAAAACAATGGTAATCCAAGTACTAATAAATACGATAGCACCGAAACAGAAACCAGTTAATGGTCCACCATATTTAGCACAGAAGTTACCTACATCAATAGAGTTTTTAGCACCTAATGGAGCTTTGGTAACAATATCCCCTTGGATAGCTACAGGGGTACCTCCACCGTATTGGAATTTTTGATATTCACTTTCAGCACCGTAGTGAACATCCCCAGTGGAAGATCCGATTGCACCTACAGTAATACCCCAAAGTACAGCTAATAAAGGTAATGGGAATATGTGTAATGCAACACCATTAATTGGAATAGTCATTAAGTAACAGAGTCCTACCATACAAAAAGTAGTAATGAAACCATGAGCAGCAATAGGGCCTAAAGATTGAGTTAATACATCCATAAACAATGGTTGTTCAAATTGAGATTGACCAACAATCCTACCCATATGCGCAGTAGTTGTATAAATTGCGTGAACAAGTGCAGCAACAGTAGCACCAATTGCAATAGCAACAATAGGCATAACATTGAAACCTATGAATAAGAATGCAATTGCACCTGCAATACCACACCAGGTACCATAAGCGACTGGTTCACCAGAAGCCGCTTTGTTTATCATACGGTGTAAATGTCCCATTTGAGGAGCGAGTTGAACTTGTGAGTTAGGGTTACTTTGAGAACCAATATCAGATTCTAAGTCCTCAGCAGCCCCAGCAATAGTAGCAGCAGCACCCATTAATGCGACAACACCTAATGTAACAGGGTCCATATTTGATTTTCCTCCTTAAATTAATCATTAAAAAATGAAAAACAGTGAATTAAGATTTCTTAAAACACTTACATACTATAGATATATTCGAGAATACAAATATTTTCAAAATCATGTACAAATTTATTATAAATCATCAAGAAGTTCTGATAATCGAAGTTCTGATTCGAGACCAGAAGATCTTGATATATAAATAACAAATCAGAACATTCTTTTAATAAATTAATATTCTATGATTATACTTCTAAACTTAACGAAGATTTTAAATAATCAATAAGCTAAAGAAGATTAACCACTCAGCTTTTAATCTAGCTAGATTAAATTCTTAAAGGTTAAGAATTGAAATATTTGATGAATAAATCTAAAATCTTAATAATTAAACTACGAATAATTAAAAAGATAACAAGTAATTTATAATAGATTATAATATAACCTACATTCTATAATTTTTTTAAATTAGAATATATAAGTTTTACTGAAATTTACAAAAATATTTTTAAATTTCTATTAAAAATATTGAATTTCTTACAGTTAAATTTAATAAAATTCAAATAATAATTAATTTAATCAAGTTGACTTTAGAAAAAATCAATTCGATTTTATTCGAACAATTACATAATTTTAAAAAAATAAATGAGGTTAAAAAACCCCATTTAAATTTTAAAATCGTGTTTAATCACCGAACTTATTTTGCTGGGATAATTACAGATCTTTCAGCAGAAGGTTCGAATTCTCTTAAAGCACCTTTAGCGAATTCAGCACGTACTTTGGAGAAGTCGAAGGTTAAGTTTTTATCTGCAAATGCAATTTTAATAAGTGGGTTGAATGCGAATGCATCGTTACGAGCTGCGTGAGGAGCTTGTGCGATACCTGCGTATTCACCTTGGTGACCTACGTTCATTGCATAGTTAGGGTAGTTAGGACCTCTCATTTCAAGTGGTAAACCTTCGTCGTTTCTGATAGAGAATACGTTAGCAGCACCACATTGATCTTGTAAGTCGTAACCGTAGAAACCTAATCTGGAATGTTGTTCTTTGTGTAAGTATTGAGCTAAGTACCAAGCACTTAAACCAGTTTGTGCATTACCAGTAGCGAATGCAGTGGAACAACCAGCAGCTGCGGAAATAACAGCAGCTCTTTGAGAACCACCGAAGTGAGTTTCAAGTAAAGCTGGGTATTCTTCGTATTGTTCTAAGGAGTAGAATGCTACTTCAGAACCAACATCGAGAACAGTTTCCATGTTGTTTGGAGCTTCACATAATCCACCGTATTTGTCTTCTACGTAATCTTTACCGAAGTAAGTGAAGTCGTCTAATACGTTATCAGTATATGCTGCGGTAGCATATTGAGTGAATCCTACACCACCAGACATGTAAGAACCTAACCAAATTTGGTCGTATAAAGCAGCACCTAAAGCTACTACTTCTAAGGTAGAAGTTACAGGGTCATCAGTGACTCTGGAAGCTTGACAAATATCAGCCATGTAACCGAATGGTACACCACCGAGTTCGTTTGCTGCTCTTGCTCTTCTTACAGGTAAGTAAGTACCCATACCAATAACTTCTGCGTGTTTGGATGCGTATGCGAAGTCACCAGTAGCTCCTTCACCAGCACATTGACCGTATGCGGAAATCATGGACATACCAATTTGCATTGCAGACCATCTGGAAGTAGTACCACCATCACAGACTCTTCCTACTAAGGATGGAATTCTTACAGCTTGCCATACAGCATTACCTACTTCAGCTTTTAAAGCTTCAGCTTGTTCTTCAGGGAACTCTTTGTTGATGTCTAAAACAAATGCAGAGTCGATTTCGTCTGCTAATTCGTCGTCACCAGTAAATACTTTTACGTAAGAATCGTCTACTAATGCAGGGTTAGTTTCTACCATGTGTTCTTGTACTACAGCTGCACCAGGCATTGCGTGGTTTACAACTTCTAAGTAGTTGGTAATGGTTTCAGGAGTTACTTCCATACCTAATCTTTTTTGGAGTACGTTGTGTGCAGTGTTTAAACCTACAATTACAGTTTTTCTAATATCGTCCCAAGCTTGTTGGATAGCTGAGTTGTTGATAAAGTGTAAATCGTCACCTTCAACAAAAGTGTCAGTACCAGATAATTGGTAAGACATTAAAGCTCTTTGACCGAGAGGGGTACCAATGTCAGGGTTGTACATAGGAATTCCTCTTTTCTCAGCTATTTCTTTACCTCTGTTTACAAATTCAGTTTTTCTCTCAGATTGAGTCCATCCACCCATGTTATAGAAGGTAGTAGTTTTTTCTTCTGGAGCTTCTTTGAATTTAGTTTTCATTGCATCTAAGAATTTTTTATCAGCCATATTATAACCTCCTATTTAGGGATGTAACCATAGTTAGATCTGGTGACGTGGATTTTTTGTAATACTTCTACAGCATCTGCGTCATCTCTGTAAGCTTCACCATCAATTCTGTAAATAGTGGTTTTAGCTCTTAAAGTTTCTTCGTCTAATGGTTCACCTAATACAACAGGTTCATCTAATTCTTTACCGATTTGGTCTTTTACCATTTCTACTTTACCGGTTTCTTTGTTGAATACTTGTCTTCTGAGCATATCGAACATCATACCGTTTTCGTCAAGTCTTAAAGAGTGACCGTGTACACCTGCACCTCTGATACCAGAAGTTGCTGGGTCGTAGTATTCAGTTTGTAATAACTCTTTGGAAATACGTTCAACATCTCTTTCACGAGCTTCGATAATTTGTCTACCGGATAAAGTACCAGTATCGATACCTCTGTATCTGTATACGTAAGATCTTGCTCTTAAGAATGGTTGAGCTGGAGCAAAGTACATGGAGTCAGCGAATTGAATGTATCTTACACGGTCTCCTGCTTTTGCACCGTCAATAGGTTCTACTAATTCTCTAATAATGTCATCAGGTTCGTCCATTTCATCTAATGGTGGGTGAACAGATTTGTATTCTTCACCTGGAGCTCTGTGACCTAATACTTTTACTACGTCTTCATCAGATATTTCTCTTAAAACTTCTAATTCGTATTCTGGATCGCAGAAGTTTCTTCTGTTTTGAGCAACCTGAGAAGTTCCTGGATAAAATTGTGCCATAATCATACATCTCCTAATGTTAATTTAACTTTTCTAATAATTTCATCTAATTTTTCTTGAGAAGCTGTTTCTCCTCTAATAACTCCACTAACAATATCTACGATTTTACCTTTGGTTTTAACTTCATCAGGCATAACCTT
This sequence comes from archaeon, assembly GCA_024409165.1. Classification (GTDB taxonomy): domain Archaea; phylum Methanobacteriota; class Methanobacteria; order Methanobacteriales; family Methanobacteriaceae; genus Methanobrevibacter. The sequence goes on along the minus strand of JAKSUE010000020.1, from coordinate 2,833 downwards.
AGAAGTTTTAACACCAATTTTTGCAAAATCTTCAAAGTCAACTGGATATTCACAAATAACTATACAAGGTCTATCAATATTCCTTAAAATCAATCTTGCTTTGTATATAATATGATTCCTAACTCCACCTAAATGAACTACAAGTAATTTAAATTGTTTCATTTGTTCAACTTCTTTATCAGTTAAACCAAACACATTACCTCCACGAGCATGAGGAGTATCATGTGGAACTCCACTACCTGCATTTAAAATCATAGTGCTTGTTAATAAATTTGCTTCACGTAATGCAAATGTAATTTCACAAACAGGTTTGGTAATGTGTCTACGACCTGGGGACATAGCTACTGCCAAAACATCACTTCCACATTCTGCAAAAGTTCCTCTTTGGGCAATACCTCCGCCTTCACCAAGACCTCTTGTTTCCCTACAATCAACTACATGAGTGCATCTTCCAATCATATTATCACATGATAATTATTCAATAGAATCCTTTTTAATAATAGAAACATTTTCACTAAATTGAGAACGTTGATCAGAAAGACCTATTAATTCTTCAGGAATTTCAGTGTTTTCACCATATTTTAATCCATCTGATACAGTTCTTTGTTTTCTGATGTACTGGGATCTACTGGTGTTAATATCGAAACCATTTGCAATATGTTCATTACAAATTACTTCAATTTCATCAATAGCAGATTCTTCGTATAATTCAACAAAGATTCTTCCAGTTTTAACTTTTAATTCAATATCTTCTCCGTTAACATTAATGACTCTACGGTCGCCATATTTACGATCAATAGCGTCTTGAGGTGGGAGTCTAGGACCTTGAATTACAGTTCTTTTAACAGAATTTAAAGATTCAATATCATTTAATAATTTTTCAGTGGTATCAGCACCTAAAATCCTATGTGGAAAAATTTCTATATCCATTATTAGACCTCTTTAATAACGATAAGTGTGAATTTAAATTAGATTAAATCTAGAAATTATTCAAAATAATTAGATGTCACCTTTTATCTCAGCAGCTGCTAAAGCAACAGCATTGATAGGTTCTCTGAATTCGTCAATTTGACTGTATACTTCTTTAATTAAACCAGAAGTTGCTTCTGGAGAGAAGAGTTGAGTACCAGCATCTAAACACATACCTGCAGCACAACAAGGGATAGTGAATCCTTTACTGTGTCTGGTTACAACGTGGTTACCGTTGAATAAACCAGGACCTCCTCCACCGTAAATAGAGTGAGAGAAGAAAGAGAATCCTACAGCTACACCTTCAGCTCTACCGAAGTCAACACCAGGTAAACCGGTTGCGAATTCTAAGTTGTCGTTGAAGTATAATAAGGAAGATGGAATACCTTGAGCAGCTCTTGCTGCACCAACGTTTACCATTACAGCAGCAGTAGCACCTGCAGCAGCATATGCGTTCCATTTAGCTACATCGTTAGTTGCGTATAAGTCGAAACCGTTTAAGTCTTTTTCGATAGATACAATTCCATCAGCAGTAGCTTTTGCAATAGTATCTTGTACAATAGAACCTACAGTTCCTTCTTTAGCGTTATCTTTAACTAAGTCTAATACCATGTTGTCTGCGTTTAAACCTTGGTAAGCTAAACCTAATAAGTGCATTCTTTCGAAAGCACCAATTGCGTCACCCATTTCAAACATTGCAGTTTGTTCGAAGATAGATGCGAGAGCAGTAGCTTGTAAGGTGTTTTTTAAGGTAGCAGCAGCGAAATCGTTTGCTTTTACACCTCTTAAAGCGTAACCAGGTCCTTCGAGTTTTTGTGGAATGTCTAACATAGTTTTGAGGTTAGCACCCATGTACTCTACAGATTGTGGGTATCTTCCTAAAATTGCAGCTTTAACCATGTTTGCGTCGTACATGTTAACATCAAATTCGTTAATAAGAGCTTGAGTTAATGCAGTAGCAGTTGCTAAAGTTGCAACAGAGTATTCAGCAGAAGATTCTAATCTGATAGTAGGAATTTGAACTAAAATTCTTTTTCCACCAGAGAGTACTTCTACTTTAGTGTCATCGTCTTCAGTTACTTTAAGCATATCTTTTAAAGAAGCTGCAATGGAATCTGCTTGACCAACAACGTCAAGATCCATTTCTCTTCCTAAGATTTTGGATTTAGCTCCACCAACGGAACCAGTTTTTAAAGATTTTTCAATACCTTCTAAGTTTACAGCTACAGTTCTTTTAACACCGCTAATAATAGATTTAATAGCAGGGTTACGTAAAGGACTTAAAGCTTCGATTGGTACTTCAGCTTCTATTAATGAGCCTCTATCGTCGTATAAATCGACTTTATCATCAAACTTTGCCATTTTTTCCCTCCTAAATAAATAGAGTTAAATATACCTCTCAAAAAACCCCAAATTTTTTAAGTTTTTTGAGTAAGCTACAAAGCAAGTTGTTTGCATAGCAAGCTATTTGGTATACAGATATTACTTTATTCAAAATATAATATAAACATTCGCACAAGAATTAAATAGCAAACTTTATATGTAATAAATTATTTGAAATTTAATAATATACCTATCAAAAAAAGTAATACTTTTTAAAATCGCTTAAATCAATTAAAATTTAAAAATTAAAACTAAAAAATGATTAAAACTAAAAATAATAATTATAAACTATATATGAATAAAATAAAGTATTTAAAATTAAGTATAAACTAAATAAACTAATTATAATCAAAATATGAATTTATTAAAAGTATTACTTTTTTAAAGCAAAATAAAGATAGAATAATCCTTAAAAATTAAAAATTAAGAAATTAAAAATAGATATTTAGAAATAATAAAATAACAAGCTATAAAATTAAAA
>JAKSUE010000002.1 GCA_024409165.1 archaeon | reverse complement strand
TCATTTTTAATGCTTCTTTTGCAGGTGCTGGGCTTGATTCCATGAATAATGCTTTGATTAAATCATACATTTCATAATGTAAATCTAATGCTTTATCCATTTGACCATCAAGAACACTATTAACCATTAAAACCATTCTTCTTGGGTCGATATTTGCAGATGCACTAATTACACCTTTTGCACCAATAGACATTAAAGGTAAAGTTAACTCATCACTACCAGATAAGATAACAATATCATCTTCAAGTTGATTTTGTCTAAGTAATCTCATAGTTTTAGATGCTTTATCAACATCAGAAGAAGCTTCTTTTAATGCAGTAATATTATCCATTTTTGCAAGTTCAACAATAGTTTCAGGAGCCATATCTAAACCAGTACGGGAAGGAACATTATATGCAACAATATCAATATCACATTTATCATTAAGTTGTCTGAAATGTTCAATTACACCATGTTGTTGTGGTTTATTATAATATGGAGTAATTACAAGTGCAAAGTCAGCACCAGCATCTTCTGCATATTTAGTTAAACTTAATGCTTCATCTGTAGAGTTACTTCCAGTTCCAGCGAATGTGGTTACTCTACCATCAACTTCATCAATTAAAATATCAATTACTTCGTGGTGTTCTTCGTGAGTAAGAGTAGCAGATTCACCAGTAGTTCCAACACCTACTAAACCATCAACACCTTGGTCAATTAACCAATTGATATTTTGTCTAAAACCTTCTTCATCAATAGTTAAATCCTCATTAAAAGGAGTTACCATAGCAACAGCAGTACCTTCAAAATTCATTTTATAACACCTATAAATATAATTTTAGTAAATAATTTCGTTTGTAAATATTTTCTAAATATCTTCTAAATATTTTCTAAATATATTCAAATATCCTTTAAAAATTTTAATTTTAATTTTAATAATACAATCATGATTTAATAATTCATTTTAAAATAATTTGTTGATTAAAAATAAAAAAATATAATCAAAATAAAAACCAGCTTACCAAATATAAGTTAAAAATAGAAATACGGAAGTTATAAAACTTCCTTAATTAAATCGTAAGCCTTTCTAGAATCCTTCCATTCAACATATAAAACAACAGAAGTTTGGGAGGATGAAATTTCTATAATATTAATATCATTATCCTTAAGTGGACTAGTTATGATAGAAATAATACCTGGAGTATCAATAAAGTCTGGGCTAACCATAGTTAACATACCAATGTCTCCACCTAAAGATATGGAACTTAAACAATCTTCTTCAATAACTACATCATGTAATAACGGATAAACTACTTCAGCATCTGCTTTATTTAAAAAGGTAGTTATAGAGTTTTGACCTGCGGAGATTCCATAAATATTTACACCAACTTCTGCAATAACAGCAGTAATTTTAGCAATTAAACCTACATTATTAAGTAAATCTTCACCAACCATTGCAACAGCAGTAATTGGTTCTGGATGTAAATCTACAAGGTCATTAGTAGAATCTTCATAAGGCCCTACAATAGCAGTTCCTTCATCAGCTAAACATTCTTTTTCAAAACTTATAATTTTAGCACCAATATTAGGGTCTTTATATTTTAATGCATGAGGATGTAAAACTTGAGCACCATGAGTAGCTAAATCTCTCATTTCTTCAACGGAAATTTGGTCTAATTTAATTGCATCAGCAATTTTACGTGGATCAGTAGACATTACACCATCTACATCAGTAACAATAATTACTTCTTTTGCTTTTAAAGCATGCCCTAAGAAGAATGCAGTAATATCACTACCTCCTCTTCCAAGAGTAGTAATATTTCCATTTTCATCTTTTCCTAAAAATCCACAGATAACAGGAATAACACCATCATCTAATAATTTAAATAAACCTTGAGCTTTAGCTTCAGATTCTTCAAAATTAATTTCGGCACCTAACGGAATATTATCAGTTAATACGGGCCAGAGTTCATGTTCTGGATCTATATATTCAGATTTTACACCTAAAGATTCAATCACAGAAGACATAACTCTAATGCTAGTGCGTTCACCCATAGATAAGATTTCAGCTCTAGCTCTTGCAGCAGCCTCGTCCCCCATAGCGTCTTCGGTTATAGTAGTAAGTTCGTCTGTAGTCTTGTTAATTGCAGAGACTACTACAACAACTTTCTTACCCTTCATGTATTCGTCTACCACAGATTGAGCAGCTTGACGAATCCTTTTACCATTTCCGACCGAAGTACCACCAAATTTGGCTACTAATAATTCCATTTGTTTACACCTTTTTCTCATAAATAAAAATAAATCAATAATAAAATAATATAACTAATTTAAAGACTAATCAATAAAAATAGTAAAAAAATATAAAAAAATATAAGATAAATAAATTAAAAAAGAATAATTTATTTATTCTCTAATAATAAATCTAATTTTTTATTAAGATTATTTAATTCATTTTCAGTTTTAATAGCTTTTTCTTCAATATTACTTATTTTATTATTATAATATCTTGATACTAAAGCAAGAGTTAAAAGAGCAGTAGTTACACCAGATAATATATACCCAGACCATACAAGGAATATACTGATTAGTTTACCACCCACATTAGTAGCATTTACCAAACCATAACCATTTGAAGTAAATGCATTGGAACAATAAACTAAACTATCTAATAAACTAAGATTTTGGAATCTAGCAGATAAGAATATCGCGACAGCAACTATAATATATAATAATAAAATAGTGTATCCTAATTTATGAGATTCAGAATAAGATTTAAACTCTTTAAATGCAAGGAAGATAATATAAAGAATACCTATAATGTGAATTATCTCTAAAATAATGAATGGTACTGCACCTAAACCATAATATCCAGTGAGAGTATAACCAGTAAAAGGAATAAGAGTAAATAATAAGATAATAGTCTTTGGTATATTATCTGTATCAAATATGTAAATTCCTGCAACAATACTTAATATAAAATCAAATATCACTAAATCCCATATATAATTAAAATAAGTGTTCATAACAATAAGATAATATAAATCTGCAATTAGTAAACCTGCAATAATAAGGTAAAATAATTGTTTAAATTCTTTCATTTGCTCAATAGGTAACCAGTTTTCTAAATCAACAGTTTTATACCATTTAGCAATTTTATTTTTACATAAATATAATACAAATACTAAAATAGTGAAAATTATAATATCTGCAATAAACATTAAAATCTCCAAAAAAAGCCCCCAATAATTATAAAATATAAGGAATTATAAGAATAATTTAAATAAAATATTGAAAAATTAAAAAATTAAAAAAAGAAAATTTAGATAAAAAGCAAAAAGCACTTAAGCTTGATTTGCTTGTTGTCTAACTAATCTGGTAATGTAACCAGCGATTTTGTTTCTTAAATGTTTAGTACTGACAGTAGAGTATTCAGCAACTAATTTTTTGTTTTCTTCAAAATCAGTGGTAAATTTACCTTTGTGAGTTTCGATAAGTTCTTTAGATATACGTTTTACAAATGAAGTTCTAATATTTCCCATAATCATTCCTCCAAAATTTCTCTTTGTTTATTTTTACTTAAAATTGTTAGCATATTCATAATTTCGCTAAGAATACTTGCATCAATATCTTTCTCATTAGCTAATTTTAATACTTTATCATGGATTGCTTTTTCTCTATTTGCATCATAGATCTCCATGCCTAAAAACACTTTAGCTTGTACAATATCCTTAGCAAGTGAAGTTCTTTCATGAATTAAGTCAACTATATCATTATCAATTTCGTCGATTCTTTTTCTAGATTCTTGAAGAAGTTTACGAGCATCTTCATCATCATTGAATAAACTCTCTTCTTTTTTTACATCCACAAAAATTTCTCCATCATTATGATAATAATAATATTTTATACATCATAATATTTAAATATAGCTATCAAAAATATAAAAATTATATAAAACTTAACACAAAACATTAGAAATTGGTGAAATTATGCATTATGTGAATTCAAAAAGTATTTTATCAGCAAAAAATGGAATGAACCTATATAGAGGTTGTAGTCATGGCTGTATATACTGTGATTCAAGAAGTAAATGCTATAATATGACCCATGATTTTGAAGATATTGAAATTAAGGAAAATGGTGTTGAATTACTTAAAAAAGCACTTATATCAAAAAGAGAAAAATGTATGATTGGAACCGGTTCTATGACAGATCCTTACATTCCTCTTGAAAGTAAACTTAAAAATATAAGAAAATCCCTTGAATTAATTGAAAGATATGGATTTGGATTCACATGTATCACAAAGTCTAATTTAATCCTTAGAGATTTAGATTTACTTAAAAAGATTAATGATAAAACAAAAGCAGTAGTACAAATGACCATCACAACTTATGATGAAGAACTATGTAAAAAAATAGAACCTAATGTATGTAGTACAAAAGAAAGAGTAGAAGTGTTAAAAACATTAAATAAACACAATATACCTACTATTGTTTGGTTAAGTCCAATATTACCTTTTATTAATGATACAGAAGAAAATATAAATGGAATTTTAGACCAATGTATTGAATCTAATGTAAAAGGAATCATATGCTTTGGTATGGGACTCACACTTAGAGAAGGAAACAGAGAATATTTCTATAAACAATTAGATAAAAAATTCCCAGGATTAAAAGAAAAATACATAAAAACCTATGGAAATAGTTATGGATTAATAAGTCCAAATAATCAAAAATTAATGAAAATATTCAAAAAAAGATGTAGAGAAAATAATATTTTATCAAATACTAATGAAATATTCAATTATCTACATGAATTCCCAAAAGATAAAAATACTACTCAAACAACATTACTCTAATGAGTTCTATTAGTTAATATGAATAACAACATATTCACAAGGATTCTCATTTCTAATAGGAACACCCCATCCACAGAATCCAGAAGATACAATTTCTTTCATCTCACCAAAGTTATACAAACCATAATTAGGTTTTCCTTGAATTTCAGTTACTAAACCATAAGGGAAAATTTGACCACCATGAGTATGACCTGCAATTTGTAAATCACAACCAATTTTTGAATTATTTACTTCATCAAGTGGTTGATGATCTAACACTATAATATAATTAGATAAATCAGATTCTTTTAATAAATCCTTAACATCTACACGTTTATTTGTATTTCCATGACCTGCATCATCACGACCAATTAAAACTAAATCATTATTTATTTTGACTCTTGAATCTTCTAAAATAACAATTCCATTATCTAATATAGTTTCAATTAATTCATCATTTGTATAAGGTTTAGTCCCATTTCTATAATCACATTCATTAGGTTGCTCATCATGATTACCATAAACAAAGTAAGTACCATAAGTTGAATTTAACATTCCTAATTCCTTAAATGCCTCTTCCATACTCAATTTACTTGTACCCTCATCAGCAATATCTCCACCTAAAACAATAATATCTGGATGAATACTATTCATTTTAGCAATATTTTCCTTTAATAAACTTGGATTTTGAATAGTATCATAATGTAAATCACTAATATACAAAATTGTATAAGATTCATTTGTCTTATCTGTAGTTATGTTATAATCAGTCTGTTGAATATCATTAAGACCATAAACACTAAAAGCAACAATCAAAATAAATAAAACAACAACTAAAATACCATTTTGATGAATCCTTGACCATTTTCCAGAAATAAGTTTATAAATAACTCCAAAAATATCAACAACAATCGATACACCAAATAAATAAGCAATTAATATTGTAGCTGTTGATTGAACATTACAAGAGCAAACAATAATAAAAATAGCAATTACAATTCTTAAAATCAAACTAATTTTTTCACTTATTTTATAATAAGAAAATAAACGAGATAATCTAAAAAAAGCATAAATAGCAATTACAATACCAATTAAAAGACCTTCAATTAAATAATTTGGCCTAAATCCTAAAGTAAAAAAGTGAATAAAACTCATAATATCCAATAACCCATAAAATTAAAATCACAACAAACAATAATAACTAAAGAATATTAAATATCTAGATAAAATAATTTAAAAAATAATAATGAAAACTAAATAAATTTAGTTCCTTCATTATTTACTTTTGTTTCTATGATATTACCATCAAATTGAGCCCAAGCATCTTTAACATCATCAATAGTATTATTATCAACAATAGCTACAAAAGAAGATCCAGTTCCAGATAATCCTGCTGCTTTTGCTCCTGCATTTAATGCTTCAAGTGAAATATTATTATTAAATCCAAGGGTTGTTGCATATAATAATCCATTTAATGTTAGAGCTTCATAGAAATCTTTGTGAAGTGCTTGTTCGAATGCTATTTCTACAAGTGGTGCAATTAATTTCATTCTACTTACATCAGACTGGCCACTTAATGATGATTTATCTGGCATGAATACAAGTATATCTTTGTCTGGAAGTTCATCTTGGAGTAAGATTTGTCTTTTTGTATTATCTGTGACAGTTACTCCACCAAAGTAAGATGCAGAAGCATCATCAAATGCTCCAGTTATAGTTACTTTTGCCTCAAGGGATGCATCAATAGCTAAATTTATTAACTCAAAATCATTAGGTGGTTGTAAACAAAAGTTATCTGCAATTAAACTTGCAGTAGCTGTTACAACTGCATTAGATAATGCGCTACTACTTGATAATCCTGAACCTAAAGGAAGAGTAGTTGTAGTATTTATCTCAATACCTTCACCAGTTCCAATATCAAAAGTATTTATGATTTCATCAAGTGAAACATCATTAGCAATATTATAATAACTGAGAACTTTTTTAACACATAAATTCATCAATGTAGGATCTACACCTAAATCAGATACACAATTAATTCCAGTTTTACCAAATTTAGCTTCAGCAATAATAGATAAATCAATACCAAATGCAGAACCAAACCCGGTAGCTATTGCATTAATAATTGTAGCAGAACCTAAAGACTTAACTTTTTTTATCATTTTAACACCAATTTTAAATTACAATTAAAAAATTAAAAATTATAATAATCAATTTTAGAATTATAAAAAATAATTTACATAATTTATAAAAATATCTAAAAAATTTAAAGTTTAATATTAATAATTAATTCAAGGAGGATAATAAATGAGTGAAAATAATACTAATTTATCGATTATAGCATGTATTGTAATAGTTATAGCAATTTTACTTGTTGCATTTACTCTTCCTGTTACTGAATTAATTGATGAAAATGAAATTGCTGTTATAAAAATTAATGGTGATATAAATTATATTAATTCTACAAATGTAGATTATATTGAAAATGGAATAAAAGATGCAAATGATAATCCTAATGTAAAAGCAATTCTTATTGAAGTAAATTGTAAAAATGGAAGTTTAGTAGCAAGTGAAGAAATTTCTAAAATGATTAAAGAATCTAATAAAACTACTGTTTCATGGATTAGTGATTATGGACTTTCTGAAGGTTATTTAATAGCAAGTAGTGCGGATATAGTTATAGCTACTCCTTCTTCTGCAATTGGAGGAATTGGTATTAGCTTTGAAGATAGTACTAAATACTCAAATAAAAAGATTAGTGGACATTATGATAGTTCATTAATTAATAAAAACATCAAATCTTCAAATTTAAATCCACAAGAAATGATTAATCAAGATTACAGTTACTTTATTAAATTAATTGCAAAAAATAGAGGATTAAAAGCAAGTTATATTTCCAAAATAGCAAATTCCAAAGTTTATAATGGAAATGAAGCATTAAAACTTAAGTTAATTGATAAAATTGGAGATAAGGAAAAAGCAATTAAAATAACTGCTTCAAAAGCAAATATAAAAGAATATCGTATTGTTTATTATCCTCAAGATCAATCAACTAAATTAACAACTTTCCTTAATAACAAATGGAATTTATAAAGTATATTAATTAATATATGCTAACTAATAAAATAATAAATTAAATTAATATTAATTAAATTAATAATAAATTAATAAATTAAATTAAATATATAGGAGATGAAAAATATGGTGAAAAAAGTAGAAGTATTTACTTCCCCAAGTTGCCCACATTGTCCTGCTGCTAAAGAAGTAGTAGAACTTGCTAAAAAAGAATTAGGCGATGCAATAGATGTTGTTTATTATGATACTATGACTTCTGAAGGTAGAGACAAAGCTATTTCTTACGGAGTTATGTATGTTCCTGCAATAGCTATTGATGGAGTAATTGATTTTGTTGGAGCACCAGCTCTTCCTGAATTAATTGCAAAATTACAATAAATAAAAGATTTAAATATAAATAATTATATTTTATTGTGTTTTAATTAACACAATAATTACTTTTTTTAATACATAATAATTATATAAATAATAAATAATTAATGAATAATTAACAAATTTTCTAAAAATATGAAAAAACTCTTTTTAAACATATAAAACTCAATAAGGAGAAATTAAATGAAAATAGCTATGGTCGGCCAATATCCTCCACATATTGGTGGTGTTGCAGCACATATGAATAGTTTAGCTAAAGAATTAGTTAAAAAAGGACATGAAGTTTATGTAATCACTTATCCTCATAAAGACTTAAAAAAAGGAGAAATTACAAATATTGAAGGAGTTAAAGTGATTGGAACAAGTGGTGTTAATATTCCAGGTCTTAGAGGTGCAATGTTTGAGCGTAATGCAGAAAAAGCTTTAAAAAAGCTTGTAAAAGAAGAGAATATTGATATTATTCATGGCCATTACTTATTCCCACCAGGACTTGTAAGTGTTAATGTAGGTCAAAAAACCAATACAAAAACTTATGTAACAGCACATGGTTCTGATATGTTTAGAGTATATGCTAAATCTAAATCTATGCAAAAAGCTATTAAAAAAGTATTAAAAAAAGCAGATGTTGTACTTGCTGTAAGTAATGCATTGAAAGATGAAATAATAGCTACAGGTGTAGAAGGAATAACTGAAAAAACAAAAATTCACTGGAATTCTGTAGATATAAATAAATTTAAAGAAGAAACAGAAGAAAAAATAAATGAATCTAAATTTAAAAAAGATCTTTTTAATGAATTCAATATAGATTCCAATAAACCTACAATATTATTTGTTGGAAATATTGTAAAAGCAAAGAATATTAATCTTTTAATTGAAGCTAAAAAATTACTTAAAACTGATTGTAATTTATTAATTGTAGGTGATGGAGTTCTTCTTAAAGATTTAAAGGACAAAGTAGCTAAAGATATTAAAAATAATGAAATTGATGATGTTTATTTCACAGGTGCAAGAAAAGATGTTGAGAAAATAATTCCAACAACAGATTTACTTGTTTTACCATCATTTACAGAAAGTTTTGGACTTGTTCTTCTTGAAGCATTAGCTTGTGGAAAACCAGTTATTGGAAGTAATATTGGTGGAATTAAAGAGATTATTACAGAAGATGTTGGTTTATTAATTAATCCAAATGATAAAGAAGATTTAGCTAATGCTATTGATAAAATCTTAACAGATAATGATTTAAGAAACAAATTCAAATCAAATGCTCGAAATAGAGCTAAAGAATTCTCAAAAGTTAATATTCCTTATGATGAATTTAATAAATGATTAATAAACAATAATCAATCAAATTTAAAAATAAATTAAATTTAATAAATAGTAAATAAAAAGTATTACTTTTCATATGCTCTTTAAGAATCTTTAAATAAAAAACTTAAAATAAATTTAATTAAAGATAGTTAAAGATATAATGATAATTAATAATACAAGATAATTAAAGTTGATACAAACCCTAAAAATTTAAAAAAAAACTAAAAACCTAAAAAATTTAAAAAATGATTATTATGGAAAACATCCCTACTGATATAAAAGAAATAATAAATGAGTGTTATCCGTATATTGAAGAGTTTAATCCTGCACAAAAAGCAGTAATTGAATCTGGATATCTTGAAAATAAGGATAATACAGTAATTGCAATTCCAACTGCAAGTGGTAAGACTGTACTTGGAATTATGGCTGCACTTAGAAGTATTTTAGATGGTGAGAAAGCAGTTTATGCAGCACCACTTATATCTATTCAGAATGAAAAAGTAAGTGAATTTAAAAAATTTGAGGAATTTGGAATAAAAGTAGGAAAACACCCTTCTACTGCAGATTTATCTGTGATGGTTTTTGAGTCATTTGATGCTATAACACGTTTTTCTTGGGATGTATTACGTGAGATTGATACTATTATTATTGATGAATTTCATATGATTGGTGAATATTCAAGAGGTCCTACAATAGAATGTGCTATTACAAGGGCAAAAATGATTAATCCAGGACTTAGAATTATCGCTTTATCTGCAACTTTAGAGAATATGGAAGAGATTGAAGCATGGTTAGATGCTACAATTGTAGAACATGATTATAGACCTGTTCCATTACATAAAGATGTTTTAGATACTGAAATGTTTAATACTAAGAACAAAAATGATGTAGTTGTTAAAGTTCTTGAAAAAGCTATTGCAGACGATTCACAAGCTTTAAGCTTTGTTTCAACAAGAAGATTTACAGAAGCTTTAGCTACTTATGTATCTGGAAAACTTAAAAAGAAAATTACAGAAGAGCAAAAAGTTAGATTTAAAGAAGTAGCTAAAAAATTACTTGATGTACCTGAAAGGAAAGGATCAAGACCAACTTCTACTTGTGAAAGATTAGCTGAAGCAGCAGAAAACGGAGCAGTTTTCCACCATGCAGGACTTTTCAGTGAACAAAAAGAGATTATTGAAGAGGAATTTAGAAATGGAAATATATTAATGATTGCAGCAACTCCAAGTTTAATGTATGGTGTTAATTTACCATCAAAATATGTTGTAATTAGAGATTACACAAGATGGACTTCTCAAGGCCCTCAATCAATACCTGTTTTTGATTATGAACAAATGTCTGGAAGAGCTGGAAGACCTCAATATGATAATACTGGTTACTCTTATTTAATAGCTAAATCTATGGATGAAGCTATTGATTTAGAAGAAAGATACATAAATGGTGATGTTGAACCTACTAATTCTAAATTAATAGAAAATAAAGATGCTGTATTTAAACAAATAATTGCACAAGTAGCTTCAACTCTTGCAAAAACACCTACAGATTTACAAGAATTCTTTAAAAAGACATTCTATGGATATCAAATGACAAGTAATCCTTCTATGAGCTTTTTTGCAGAAGATAGTTTAAAATATGAAATTGAAAATGCACTTCAATTCTTACTTCAAAATAGAATTCTTCAAGCAACCCCTGAAGGATTAAAAACAACTGCATTTGGTAATTTAATAGCTAAATCAAATTATTCTGTTGAAACTGCAGTTAAAATAAAAGAATATGCAAACCAAGCAGATTCTATTAATCCATACGAACTTATTTATCAACTTGCACAAACTCCAGATTTACCATTAATATCATTTAAAGGTAGAAAATCAAAAGATCCAGTTCGTGAAAAAATGTCTAATTGTGGACTCTTTGCTATAGATATTGGAAATCCAGAAGCTACTGCTGTATCATTAATTGAATGGATTAATGAAAGAAACGAGTTTGAAATTGAAAATGCATATAATGTTTACTCATCATCTACAAGAAGAGCCGCATACGAAGCATCTTTACTTGTTAGATTTACAAAAAATACAATGGAAGTTCTTGGAAAATACAATTATTCAAAAGATTTAGATTTCTTATCTGCAAGACTTTACTATGGTATAAAAGAAGACCTAATACCTCTTGTAATTGGTGTAAAACGTTTAGGAAGAAAACGTGCAAGAGCATTAGTTGATACATTTGGTGAAGATTTAAGACCATATTCCGAAGCACAATATCAAAAAATAGATGGAATTGGTCCAAAATTAGCAAAAAGCATTAAAGAATTTGCAGATAATTATTAAAACAAATAATAAATTAAAAATTAAAAACTAAAAAATAGAGCAAATAAGATAAAATAATATAAAAACAAAATAAAACTAAAAATGTGAAAAAATAAAAAATGTGGAGATTAACCTCCACCTTCACATCCTTGCATATCATTAACAGCATCAGCTAAATCTAATTGAGCTTCTTTTAATTTTTCAACTGCATCTTTAGTATCAAAATCACTTTCAAACTCATTTAAATCATCTTCAGAAATTATTTCTAAAGAATCAGCACGATACCATAATCCAGGTTCTTCTAATTTTACCCAATTTTGATTATCTTCTTCTTTAAAATCAACGACTTTACTTACAGTTCCAGTAGCTCCATAACGAATTAAAGAGCCAACTTCAATGTCGTATCCTCTAATATCAACAACCATATAATCACCTATCATTATTTCTAACAATTTCAGTATTTTGTAATTCTTTAATATAAATTATTTAAGAATAATTAATTAAAAATATAAATTCTCAAATATATAAATATATCTAATAATAAATTAAAATAAAGAGATTAATTAAAAGACTAATTAAAAGATTAATTAAAAGACTAATTAAATTAATTAAAATAATACAACTAAAAAGCATATGAAAAATAAATAGGAGGAAAAATAATGGACACTGCATGTCGAATCATAATTGAAGATATAATAAATGGAAAAATAACAACTCGACGTGAATTAGAAGTAGAAAAAAGACAATTATGTAGAGATAGAAATTTAAAGTCTTTTATGAGTAATTCTGTAATCCTTGATCATGCAAGTTTAGAAGAGAAGAAAATTGTATCTACTTTACTTAGAAAAAAACCAACAAGGACAATTTCAGGAGTAGCTATTGTTGCAGTTATGTGCCATCCACATCAATGCCCACATGGAAGATGTTTCTACTGTCCAGAAAGTGATATAGCACCTCCAAGTTATACAGGAGAAGAACCTGCTGCTTTAAGAGGCAGAATGTTTGAATTCCACCCTTATGTTCAATGTTATAATCGTTTAAAACAATTACATAAAGTAGGACATCCTATTGATAAAGTTGAATTAATTATTATGGGAGGAACTTTCCCATCACAAGATATTTGTTATCAACAATGGTTTGTTAGCCAATGTTTAAAAGCTATGTGTGATTTTGGAGTTATACTTGAAAATATAAAAACAATAGATAATATTGAAGAAGTAACTTACTCAGATATAATAAAATATCCACCCTACTCAAATAATGAACTTAAAACTTATAAACCTTCAGATTATGTTCTTATTGATGATATTCAAAGATTAAATGAAAAATCAAAAGTAAGATGTATTGGTTTAACCTTTGAAACCAGACCTGATTATTGTAAAGAGTCCCATGTAGATAGAATGTTAGAAATGGGAGTTACAAGAGTTGAGTTAGGTGTACAAACAATTTATAATAATATTTATGAAAAAATCAAAAGAGGGCATAAAATCGAAGATGTTATAAAATCAAATAGAATTTTAAGAGATTCAGGAGTTAAAGTAGCTATGCACATGATGCCTGGTCTTTTCCCTCTTGCAAGAGACGAACCTATAGCGGAACAATGTCCTGAAAAAGATTTAAAAATGTTTAAAGAAATCTTTACAAATGACAACTTTAAACCAGATATGCTTAAAATCTATCCTTGTCTTGTAACTGCAGGAAGTGAACTTCACGACCTTTGGAAAGCAGGAAATTACAGACCTTACAGTGATGAAGAAGCTGTTGATTTAATTGTTCAAATTAAAAAAATCTTACCAAAATGGGTAAGAACTATGAGAATTCAAAGAGATATTCCATCAACTCTCATCGAAGCAGGAGTTAAAAAATCTAATCTTGGAGAACTTGTTTACAATCGTCTTGAAGAAGAAGATATAAACTGTAAATGTATTAGATGTAGAGAAATTGGTCATAAAAAGACTAAAGAGGAATATACAATTGATGATTATCAATTATTCACAGAGAAATATAATGCAACACTTGGAACAGAATACTTCTTATCAATTGAAGATAAAAATGAAGAAAGTCTTGCAGGTTTCTTAAGACTTAGAATTCCATCAGAAAAAGCTCACAGAGAAGAAATTGACGAAACAACAGCTATTGTCCGTGAATTACATGTCTATGGAAATATGATCAAAATAGGTCAAAAAGGACAAACAATCGGACAACACACAGGTTTCGGAGAAAAACTTCTTAAAGAAGCTGAAAAAATAGCTATTAAAAATAATAGAGAAGAATTATTAATTATTAGTGGTATTGGAGCACGTAATTACTATCGTAAATTTGGATACGAACGTAAAGGCCCATATATGGCTAAAAAATTAGTTTAAAAAAATTATTAAAATTTTATAATTTAAACAAACAAATTAACAAGTAACAATACTTAAATAATAGTTTGATACATAACTAACAATTAGATAATATAAATACATAACAATATTTATTAAAAAATCAATAATAATCTAAATTAATAAAAAGGAAGTGAAAAAATGCGTATGATAACTCCTGAAGAATTAGCTAAATACATTGAATTTACCAATTTAGATAATACTGCAACAGAAGAGCAAATGATTGCATTTCTTGAAATTGCAGAAGAATATAATTTTTATGCAGTTGTTGTAAGTCCACACTATGTAAACCTTGCTTCAACTATCTTAAAAGACACAGATATTAAAGTTGTAACTGTAATCGATTTCCCATTAGGTGCTGGATCTACCGAAGGAAAAGTTGCAGAAGTTAAAGCAGCAATCGAAAACGGAGCAGATGAAATTGATATGGTAGCAAATATCCCTGCTATTAAATCTCATGATTTTGAATTAGTAGAATATGATATAAAATCTGTAAAAGAAGCTTGTAAAGACACTCCACTTAAAGTAATCATCGAATGTCCTTTAATTGATGATTATGAAAAATCAACCACTGCAAGAATTTGTGATGATTGTAAAGTAGATTACGTAAAAACCTCTACTGGATTTAATGGTGTAGAATCCTTTAATGAAATGATTAATAGTATTAAAGTAATTAAGAAAAATGCACCACATACTAAAATTAAAGCTGCAGGAGGAATTAGTAACTACAAAACTGCATACAATATTATTAGTTCAGGTGTAGATAAAATTGGAGCTTCTTCTGGAAAACAAATAATTGATCAATTAAAACATGTACATGATGATTTAGAAGAAGTAGGTCCAACTGGCCCAAGACTTATTTAAATTTAATAATAATTAAGAATTTTTCTTAATTATTCTTCTTTTTTTATTTTAAACTTTAAATTTAAACTTTTAGTTTAAACATCAACACTTTTTAACTTTTTAAACTTTTTTAATTATATTATAATTATCTACTAAATTTTATCTATTAAATTAACTATTTTTCAACAAATTAGTATTTAGAAAACTTTAAAATAAGATACCTAAAATTGACTATAAAAAGTTAAATTGAAAAAAATATTAAAAAAAGACAAGTGCCGTAGGCCGGACTTGAACCAGCGACATCCAGATCTTCAGTCTGGCGTTCTCCCATCTGAACTACTACGGCATACAATGGACCCGGCGAGATTCGAACTCACGGTCCCCTCCACGTCAAGGAGGTATCATACCCCTAGACCACGGGTCCCTATACTACTTACTTTAATATGTATCTAATAGTATATAAAGGTTTTGGATACCTTACTAAACAATAGTAAAATAGCCACCCATGACTAAAAATAATATGAAAAATACAATTTAATATTTATTTTTAAAGCATATAAACTTTACTAACAATCAAGTACTAAATGATTAATAATGCAATACTAAAAACTAATATTATTAATGTATTAGTAATGTATTAGTAATGTAAAATGTCCAAATAAATATTAAAATAACAAATATAATAAAAAATATTAATAATAAAAAATAATTTAAAAAATTAAAATTTATTAAAAAATCGACTATAAAAGCCAATATTTAAGAAAGACTTACAAAACTTATTTGATAGCTAATTTGATATCTTCAGCTTTGACAGTTTTTCTACCAGCGTGACGTGCAAAGTTTACAGCTTTTTTAGCGATTTCTTCGCCTTGTTCTTCAAGAGCTTCAGCTAAAGCAACTTTAGCATCATCACTGATTCTTTGTGCACCAGCGTTTTTTAAGATACGGCCAACAGGTGCGATTGGTAATTCACTCATCTTTTCACCTCCGTTTTAGTTAATTGAATTTATGTTATAATCAATATATAAATGTTTTGGTAAAATTTATAAAAAACGGATTTAAAATGATTTAAATTAAATATATAGATATTTAAATCAATGAAATAAAATATTAAAAAAAATTACCAAATGATTAAAAAAAATAATAATAAATATGACTTAAAATAAAAAATAAAAGACAAAATAGTCTTAAAAAATAAAATTCCTAAAATCCTTAAAATGAGAGTATATTACTAATTAAAAAGCATATATTGGAAAAAATTAAAAATTATAGACTAATTAAAAATGAATTTTAATATAAAAATGAAATACAATAATAATGAAATAAATATGAATAAAATAATAAAATAATTAAATTTAAACATTAAATTAATGTTAAATTTAATAATAAAAATCAGATACTAAATTTCAGACCCTAAATTTTACTACCTTTTAAATAAGTGCTTGTTGTTTCATCAATATGAACCTTAATAAAACTTCCAAGTTCAACATCTTTAACAACAACAGGAACATAAGAATTAGTTTTAGCTATAAAACCACCTTTAGAACCTACTTCTACAACAACAACATCTAAATCTTTACCTAAAAGTTCTTTATTCTCTTCTTCAATTATTTTAAATTTAATATCAGATAAATATTTAGATCTTCTTTTCATAACATCAGATGGAATATTTGGGAGATTTGATGAAGTAGCTCCTTCCCTATGTTGATATTTAGACAAGTGAATTAAATTAAATTTAATATCTTCAATTAACTCAGCTGTTTTCATAAAGTCTTCTTCGGTTTCTGTAGGATAACCAACAATAATATCAGTAGCTATAGTTAAATCTGGAATTTCTTCTCTAAATCTATTTACTATATGTTTGTATTCTTCGACTGTGTGGTTTCTTTTCATTTCTTTTAAAACTTTGTTACTTCCTGATTGTATAGGTAAATGAATAAATCTATATATATTAGGTAACTTAAATGCATCAATTAAATCCTCTAAATCCATATCTATGTTTTTAGGGTGCATCATTCCAACACGAACTTTGAAATCTCCTTTTAAATTAGCCACTTCTTTAATTAAATCAGATAGTTTTTCTCCACTATCTTTTCCAAAGGCAGAAGTGTCTTGAGCAGTAAGTTGAATTTCAACACAACCCTCTGCAATAGCTGCTTTTGCTTCCTCAACAATATCTGCAATAGGATAACTATGAAGAGAACCTCTTGCAAGACGAGTACAACAATAAGTACAATTACCTAAACAACCTTCACAGATTTGAATAACATGAATTAAAGGATCTTGACGTTTTTTAGGAACACAAACTTTAGAATCCTTTGAAAAACCAGAAACTCTTGAAACCTTACCCTCAACTGTATCATTAACAACATCAACAATATGATTCAATTGATGAGGTCCAATCCAAGAACAATTAGGTCCAGCATTATCAAGTTTCTTAGGATCTACCTCAACCATACACCCACCTACAATAAGTTTCTTATCTGGATAATCCTTTTGAATAGTTTTAATCCGATTTATAATCTTACTTTCTGTAGGTAATTTAACATAACAAGTATTAACAATAATAACATCAGCATCATCAATAACATCAACAATATCAACATTATTTTCAGACAAAATACCTGCCATTATCTCAGAATCTGCTTGATTAAATGTACATCCATAAGTTTCTATAAAAACTTTCATAATATCAACCTAATTATAAAAATAAAAATAATAATAAAAAAATAAAAAATAGAATAAAAATAAAAGAATAAAATTATTAAAATAATTAACTTAATAGTTAAAAATGTAATTACTTAAATAAAATTATTCCAATGGTTTAAAAGCTACAATATTTTTAGTTAAATCATAATCATAGTGATTAAATTTAACAGGTTTTGCATAAACTCTTTTAATAACTCTTGCTTTTGCATAACCTTTAGTAGTTTTTCTCTCTTCTGTTTTAATTACATGAACTCTTGCAACATATTTGTCGATTTTAAGAATATCATCAACAGCTATCTTATAATCACGGTCTGTTTCAACCTTATAAGATGCAACTTTACCATGTAAATCAATAGAAACACCAAAACGAGCAGGAATTTCTTCAGAAGATGCCCAAATAGTTATTACATCTCTTACAGTAGCTTTATCAACTCTACGTTCTTCAGTTTCTAAAGCAGTTACTTTAACTTTACCTAATTCAGACATTAAGTAATCCCCAACACGAAGGGTTTCATCAGGGAATAAATCAATTTGAGTTTTATGAGTAGCTTCATGCTCACTAATAATTAATCTAAATGGACGTGGTTTTTCTTGAGTTAATCTTTCTTTATATACAGAACCACATTCTCCACATTTAAGTAAAAGTTCACGAATATCTTTACTTTTCGCATTGATAAGCTTATTCTTTAATACAATAGCATCATCAGAACCACAAACAGGACATGCCATTTTTTCACCTCCACACATCATTAATAACAGTATAAATATGAATAAATAAATTATAATAAATAAATTAATTAAAAATATTAGGTTAAATAATAATTAATTAAAACTAAAAAAATAAAAAATAACTAATTATGTAATACTTAATTAAATAATAATTATTAACTAATACATAATTAACTAATTAAACTAACAATTATTTTTTATCTTTTAAATAGTGTTTAACTAAGCCACCATCAGATAAAATATCTAACATGAATTCTTTGAATGGTTGAAATTCAACAGTAATGTTGGTATTTTCATTACAAATAATACCTTTTTCTAAATCTACAGAAATAATATCTCCATCTTCAGCTTCAATATCTGCTACAATAACTGGAAGTCCAATATTAATTGCATTCCTATAGAAAATTCTTGCAAAGGATTTAGCAATGATAACATCTACTCCTGCAGTTTTAATAGCTACAGGTGCTTGTTCTCTTGAAGAACCGCAACCAAAGTTTTCACCTGCAAGAATAATATCTCCTTTTTGAACATTTTTAGTAAAATCTGCTCTTTCACCTTCAAGTACGTGGAGAGCTAAGTCTTTAGGGTCAAATGTTCTTAAATATCTTCCAGGAATGATAACATCAGTATCAATATTATCTCCAAAATTCCATACTTTTCCTTTAATTTCACTCATAATATCACAAAATAAACTAATAGCTATTAAACTTTAATCATGAAAGTTAAAATAAAAAATAACTACTTACCATTACATATCATGAAAAATAGTTAAAATAAAAAATAGCTAAAAATTAAAAAATAAAAACTAATAAAAAATAAAAAGTAAAAAAGATGATGATTATTTATTATTTATAAAATAAATCATCATTGATGAATCTATTCATCTTCCTCTTCTTCACCAGTTTTATCATTAAATTCAGTCATTTTTTGTTTTAAAGGAACTGAAAATTCATCTTCAATACCTTGTCTGTAAATAGAGTTCATGGTACAGAAAGGAATGATTCTTCCATCAGGTACTGCGTAGTGAATAAGACAGTTACTAACTCTATCAGTATCAAAGTTAAATGGATCCATGAAGTGCATACAAGATACAAGTAAAGAGTTAAGGTGGAATTCACCTAATGCTTCATAGGATTGGTCTTTAAAGATATCTAAAATGATTTTTCTCATATTTAAATCAGATGGGGAAGCATCACTGTCAATAAGACTTGGAATGTCTTTAATTGCACTTGCAATGATTCTTTTCTTAATAGCAAATCCGCCTTCATTTAATCTATCAGTGTATTTTTCTAAGGTTTCATAGAATCTATCAACATCAATGAAACGAGTAATAGGAATTACTTGGTCTCCATCCATAAATATGTAAGTTGCAGTACCACAGTGTTGGTGACAGTTTAAAGTTACAGGAGATTCTTCACCAGTCATTGCACCAATAAATTCAGTTACAGGTTGAACAGAAGTTGCAGAGTAGAAATCGTTTACTTTAATTTTACCTTCAGTTTGTTCTTCAACTAATTGGAAGAAGTCAGGAATAGTAATTCTTTGTTCTTCTACTTGGTCAGCTGGAGTTCTTCCTGCAAATGCAACAGGTTGGAAGTTTACACCGTGAACAATATCAATATTATCAATAGCAAATTGAATAATGTCTCCTACTTGGTCATCGTTAACACCTTTAACAACAGTAGGTACTAATACAATACCTAAACCAGCAGCTCTACAATTTTCAATAGCTTGTTTTTTAACATCAAGTAAGTTTTTATTTCTTGCAACGAGATAAGGTTCTTCAGTAACACCATCGAATTGTAAGTATACAGTGTTAAGACCAGCATCTCTTAATTCTTGAGCATAACCTTCTTTTTTAGCTAATCTAATACCGTTAGTAGCTATTTGAGTATGAGAGAATCCTTCTTCTTTAGCTAATTTAATAAGTTCAGGTAAATCTTTACGTACAGTAGGTTCACCACCAGCATATTGAATAGCTGGAGTAGGAGGTTGTTCTTCTCTTAAGTTTCTAAGCATTTGACGGATTTCCTCAAAAGTAGGTTCAAATAATTTACCAGAAGTTGCAGCATTAGCAAAACAAATTGGACATTTTAAGTTACATCTATTGGTAACATCAATTAAACCTAAAACAGTACTTGCACCGTGTTGGCCACAAATACCACAGTTAGTAGGGCATCCTTCAGTTGCATTAACTTGAGGATTTTCCATATTTTGTTGAATAGCTTCGATTTTATTAACTTTATGATAAATTTCAGCATTACTCCAGTAGGTGTTATCAAACTCACCATGTTCTGGACATTCTTTTTTAATCCAAATTGCACCATCTTTTTCATAAACCTCAGCTTCTAAAGGTTTAAGACAAATTGGACATAAACTAGTAGTTTTTTTAATCATAATTTCACCTTCATAATCCTCATATCAAGGGATTTTTTAATTTTTATTTTAATTAATTTATAATTATAAGATTATATTAACATTGTATTAACATATAATATATTAATTATACTCTTCATCATGTTTATCATTAAGTTTTAATAATTAATTTCTTCACTAATCAAATTCACCACCGCACTGCCCTTAATCCAAACATACTGCGGCAACATCTTTATACCGTTCACAATTTCTGTTTTAAACGATGAATCCGTTCCTGATCCACGTAAGAACACTGTATTCTGGCTAGATTTCATAAAATTCGGAGCGGAACTGACTTCCCCATGTGGATTAATTACAGGCTTTCCGTGCTTATCCTGCTTAACGACGTCAACCAACTTATGATTCAAAACCTTATCGCGAATATCTTCCCATAAACCTCTGACAGCAGTGTCAATAAATTCGTCGCTAAAAACCAAACGTTTAAACCCAACAAACCGATTCTGAGACAACTCATAATTAGTCTGTTCAA